>DAHXMB010000109.1:0-12010 GCA_027365695.1 Candidatus Acididesulfobacter sp.
TAAAATATCATTAAAATAATAAAATAATCTGAATTGTAAATTAAAATAGATCATTACAATAAAAAACTAAAGAATTATTTTGTTTAAATTTTTTATTATGATATTTTCTTTATAATATTATCTCGTTATATTATCTCGTTGTTTATTTAATTGTTTAACTTACTCATAGTATCTCTTATTTCTATTAACTTCCTGAACGCCTTTATATTATATTTATCTACATTTAATATTTCATTAGATAATTTTATTGCGCCTTGATAATCTCTTATAACAATCAATCTGTCAATTTCTTTATCTGCGTCTTCTAAATTTTGAATAGAAAGATAAAATATTTTGAAATTTTTATAATCATGAAACATTTTTAAATTATCTAACTCATTAAAAATATAATCGTCTCTTTTAAATTTAAATTTCCATTTATCTATAAAGTTATACTGATTATTATTTTCAAATTTTTTTCTGCCCGGCGTTTTTTCTTCATAATGAATAAGCATGCTTTTTGGATTGAATATTATATTTAGCCCCTTTTGCCTAACTTTTAAGCATAAATCCACATCTTCAAAGCCGTTTATATATGTCTCGTCAAAAAACCCGACGCTGTAAAATAGTTCTTTTCTGATTATCATACAGGCGGCGGTAACCGCATTATACATTCTTAAATATATTCCATTTTTAAAATTAATATTTTTACATTCATATATTTCCGAGTTATTATAATTATTGCGCGGTCTGCTTCCTGCATCAAACACCACGCCTGCATGCTGGACCGTTTTATCTGGATAAAGAAGCAGGGAGCCTGCTATTCCGCAGCTATCCCCCGCTTTTTCTATAGTATTAAAAAGCTCGTCAATAGCGCCTTTTAAAACATAAGTGTCATTGTTTAAAAACAACAAATATTTTCCGTTAGCAATTTTTGCCGCCTGATTGCATGCTTTTGCAAATCCTAAATTTTCATTATTGCCGATAATATTTATTATATTAAATTTACCTGAATCATTTACTTCGGCTATTCCGTCAATATTTTTCTTTAACGTTTCTAAATACTCTTTTGTTCCGTCATTTGAACCATTATCGGCAATTATTATTTCAAAATTAACAAGGGGGTGGTTTTTAAATATAGAGTTTAAGCAATTTTTTGTATATTCAATGTTATTATAAACCGGTATGATGATAGATATATCTATCATATTGACAGTTTTTGAAGCATTAGAATTAATTGAATGAGTTAAGCCTGTTGAATTATTTATATTATTTAAGTTAATTGAATTAATTTCAATATTGGTTTTATATAAATTTTTTTGATTATCGCTTCTATTTATATTTATATAGTTTTTATTGAAATTGTGCAATTTCTTTTTTCTTTTGGCGTAATTATACTTTTTTTCTTTGGCATCATAGCAAGGTATATATAATTCATCTGCGATGTCAATATAAATATCGCCGCTGACGACAAATGAAGATAATGCAAAAATTTGAAGAATCGTCTTGAAATCTTTATCGGCATTTTGATAATAAAAAACATCTGCGCAAGAAATATTTAATATTTTAAAATCTTTCATATACGGAAAATCTTTTTTTATATTTTTAGTCATCTGGTTTAGCATAACCTCATCATAAATATAAAAATTATCAACAATTATAAAAATATCATCAATATTTATGCTATATTGTTTCAAGAACTTTTCCGCATTTTTTATATCCTCGTCGTCAAAAAATGCATCTCCTTTTTTGCTGTCTATATTTTTTAACGGATAATTAATATCCGGAAGGTCGGTAAATATATCTTCGTCTAATAAAATCATATAATCAAATTTTTCTGACGGTATTTCATTTGAACAATATTTAAGATAGATATTATTTTTAAAAAAATTGTATTCGCCTGAAACTAAGTATAAATCCCAGTTATTGTATTTATTATGAATTTCTCTAATATATGTGCTCGCCGTAAATAAATTATCCCAATATTCCGATGTAATTTTTATTAAAACTTTTTTTGGTTTTGCCGCAAATTCATTTAATCCCTGCTTTATCGCATTTATTTTAATTTTACCCGGTTCATAGTCGGCAACGGACACTAAAGGCGCAACATTAACAAAACCGCAATGGTCCAAATAGCCTTTTAGAAGTTCATTCGTATAATAGCAATTTAATTTATTTATTTTTGAAAGATAATTAATTTCTATTTCGTTCGAATAAAAATTATATTTATTTTTGATTTCAATTTCGTCTTTTTCATCCATTAAAATTATATCGTTCATTGACGTTAGCTTTTCAACTTGCTTTTGCTGATAATAATCAAAGTAAAACATAGAGTCTGCAAATTCTAAATATAATTTTCCCCCGCATACTAAAATTCTGTAAAATTCTTTAAATAAAGTTTCATTTTCTTCATAATCAAAATGATTTAATATGTTTTTAACTATAATTTTTTTAATTAAACCTGCAGGTAATGTAATTAAAAAATTTTTAATTTCGTTAAATATAATGTTTAGCGCATATTGATTTGACGGATTTTTTGATGGATTTAATAAAGTATCTAATTTTAATTCAGATTGATTTAATGGATTTAATGAAGTATTTGATTTGAGTTCAGATTGATTTGATGAAATGTGAAACATTTCAGAAAAAGAGTCGTCTATATTAAGAATTAACTCCTCGCTATCAAACTGAAATGCATCAACTAAGTTTGGACTGACTAAATTAATTTTATTTAATATATTTTCTAATACTATTTTTGATATTTCTGCCGTAGTTAGTGTTAATATGGTATGATTTATTTTTGGTTCAATGTTTAATATTAAAAAACCATTTTCAATTAATTTTTTTTCTAAATTACCAAAAAATAAATAATCTGGCTGTATTTCTATTTTCACGCATTTGATGTTTTTATCGGAGCCCCAGTAAATAACAGAATTATAAAAATCTTTACCTAAATCGGCTATTAATCTGTTTATATCATAGTTATATGTAATACTATGCATAAAATTATCTATCTAACTAATGTTATATTTTATAATATATTTTTTATACTTTTATACCTTTATACTTTTATGCTTTTATACTTTTATTATTTACTATTTATTATTTTAGTCTATTTTCACATATTTATTTTCTGCTCTCGTTTCTTATATCATTTTTAAGCGTTAAAATAACCTCTTTCCAAGTTTTAATTAACGGCTCCATTTCAAAATCTATTAAATCTGCAAGCATAACATAATCAAGAGTTTTTTGGGTTTCCAAAATATTTGAAAGCAATTTTTCCGTATCGTCAAAATAATCTTTAATGTTTCTTTCTTTATATTTATATGTTGAATAGTCAATATTAAGAAATAAGGCTATTTTATCCATAACTTGAACAAAGGCTCCGATACCTTTTAAATCTGCGGCAAAATCCGTAAAACCTTCTTTGTCGTTGCCTTCTCTTAACAAGTCGGCTACTTTTCCTAGATTTTTTAATAAATCGCTAAAATATGATTCAATAGAGCCCAATGACTGCATTACTAATTCATGAGACGTCATAGTATTAATTTTAAGCGTACCGTTAGATGTCAATTTAAATGCTTTAGCTTTTTCATCGTCAATCATAAGGTCATCATATTTTTTATCATCTAAAAATATTTCTTTAATAACCATATTTTTAGGTATAAAATTTCTAATTTTACTTATTAAAAAATCATAAATCGTTTCGGAAGTATCTGGTATAAAATCAATTTTATTGCCGTCAATTATAATTTCCATTTCATTATTCTCCATTAATTATTTTTGAAATTTTTATATAATTCTATAAATTATATAAAACAATATAATATTGTAGTTATTGTACTATATATTATATAAGGTATCAATATAGCAATATAGCAATATAACTCAAAATTGCCGATAGAAATGTTAATAATGCTAGATGATCGCTTCGCCATAAACGGCATGCGTTTCTATCTTCGGAACTTTCCTGCATTAGCGGGAATGACACCCGTTGGGTGAAAACTTAAATACCCGCAAAGTCATTCCCGCGTAGGCGGGTACGCTTTAAAGCCGTCGGCATTTAGACGGCTCATCCAGAATAAAATTTTCTATCGGTAATTTTGAGTATAATCAGTATAATGTATCCGATTTATTTATTCTAACTTCCTGCCTGCGATCGCAGGGATTTAATTAAATTAAATAATTCCGTATTTATATAAATATTTTCTTTCCCTATTTTTTGCTTTTGCAATATGTTTATTCTATATAATTCTGATAAATATTTAGATGCTATATTTCGCGAAGCAATTTTATTTTCTACCAGATCGTTTATTTTTATATAGACATTAGAAAATATCAAATTTATTAATTCTTTTGAATATATCTTAGGTAGATTATATTTTAAAATGCCATCCGTTTTATTTATTAAATTAATTATACTTTTACTCATTTTTAGAATATCTTCGGATGTACACTTTACGGAATCCAATATAAAAATAATCCAATCTTCCCATTTGTTTTTGTAAGTGACGTCGTGCAGCAATTTATAATATCGGGCTTTATTTCCTATTATATAACGGCTTACATATAAAAATGGTTCGTTTAATAATCCTTTAAGTATAAGGTAAAGTACGATTATTATTCTGCCTGTTCTTCCGTTTCCATCATAAAACGGATGTATTGCTTCAAACTGATAATGTATTACCGCCGATTTTATTAACGGATCGGTACTGCCTGCACCGCCGTCGATATCGGTATTTATATATTCTTCCAAATTTTTAAGTAAATCTAATATGGCTTTTCCGTTATCCGGCGGGGTATATCGGACTTCTTTCGTTAAATCGTTGATTAATTTTGTACCGGGGAGTTTTCTTATACCGGCATCGTTATCCATAATATTTTTTTGAATTTCTATTATGCTATGAACTGTTAAAAGTTTATTTTTGCCTATAAGTTCCAGCCCTTTATATAAAGCTTTTCTATAATTCAAAACTTCTTTAGCTCGCGGAGATATTATTTTTTTGCCTAAAACGGCAGATATATATAATTCATCGTAAGTAGTGACTATGTTTTCAATTTCGGAACTATCTTTGGATTCTTGCAATACTATTATACTTAATATTATATTTTTATTAGGCAGTAACTCGGAATAACCTTTTAATTCCGCAAGTTTTTCTTTTGCAGAAACTAATTTTTTTAATATATTTTTGGATTCTAAATCTATATCTTTAGGCGGCGGTAAAAAAGGAAGACTGTTATAAGGCGTGCTTTTGTTAATCATTATTTATATTAATTTACATTAATATTTATGCACTGCGCCAGTGCAGGTTATTTTTATATGCACTTTTTTTATCTAATTAAGTGCATATATTAATTTATTTTCATTATAAATTAACCGATACGGATATGCAAGAAAAATAAAATATTATATTATCGGAAGTATCTGGTATAAAATCAATTTTATTGCCGTCAATTATTATTTTCATTTCATTATTCTCCATTAATTAATATTTATAAATATAATATAAATTATTTAAATTTTAACCTAATTTCGTTAAGAAATACATCAATAAATTTTTTATACGTTTTTAAAAACAGTTTTAATCGTGAAAAACTCTTTAGCCTATCCAATGTTATTCCAAACATATCATAACTTAACGAGCTTGCTTTTGCAAATCTATGCATAATATTTAATACAATAAGCTCATCATGAGTTAAACTGTCAAATAACAAAGAATTATCTATATCCTCTAACTTATTAAATAACTCTACTGCCTGATTTTTTTTATCGGTAGAATTATTAAAATAGATAGTATTATCAAAAGCATCAATATTGTTTGCTTTGCCAGTATTATTGAAATTATCAATATTGTTTGCTTTATTAATATCATTGAATTTCTTAATATTATTTTCTTTATTAGTATTATTATTAGTATTATTAAAATTTTTCAAATTATTATATTTAGAATTATTAATTTGTTTCCCTAATGATATCTTGATTAATAAATTACAATAATTCATAGCTTCTTCACATAAAATAACAAGTTTATCTAATAATTTTTTTAATCTTTCTATATCGCTGATAAATATATTGTCAACCGAACTATAACAATTTATAAATAAATTAATGTCTTTTTTATCTAAGGGAAGAGCTGAAACATTTGCAAGACATGATTCCATAGATAATTTAAAAACTTTTAATTTAAAATCGTCAATAGTTAATTTTAAATCCTTTAACGGTAGATAATCTATATAACCCTTACTGTCGAATTTAGATATCATAGGTATTATTTTATTAAAACTTATATTTTTAAAATCATTTTTATCTATTTTATCTATTTTATCTAGCGCATTGTCTTTATTCTCAAATCTAAGTTTTATAATTTCAAAAACATTTTCCGGTTTAATATATTCTCCGCATAAGTAATTTGTACAATTAGTTTTAAAATCGCAAGGAAAACACGGTATATTCGGCAAGATAAGTATTTGATTTTCCCTATAAGGTCCTGTCTCATAAAAACCTGCCTGACCGGTATAAACAACAACAACATCAGTTTTAACGGCAACGCTTATGTGCATAGTTCCGGTATCGTTTGTTATAAGCAATGAGCTTTTTTGAACAAAATTGACAAGTTCGGCTACCGTTGTTTTGCCTGTCAAATCAATTACGCTATTATAAAAATTATAATCTCGGCTATAATCATAAAGATTATTTATAATTTCGGCATCGCCGTTTATATCAGCGTTTATATCGACGTTTATATTGTAATCATAATTATTAAAATTCTTATTGCCTTCATATATATTTTTATTTTTATTATTATTATTCTGATTATTATTATTTTTATTATTAATGGATTTTTTTTTAAAATAATCATCTACATCATTTTTTATAAATTGTCCGCCTTCTTCATCATATTTAGCGCCTAAAATCAGTATTTTTATATTTTTATCGTATTCTAAAAGCAATTTTCCTAATTCGGCAAAATTCTCTTTTTTCCATTTTTTTAGCGGTGAAGAAGCTCCTATCGCAAAAGATATAATTTTATTGCTTTCGCTTATTTTATTATCCTTAAAAAAAGTTTCCACATTTTCTTTTGCATCTTTTTTTCTTTCCGTATTTAAAAATATTTCTCCTTTATATGCTAAATTATTTAAGCTGCAAGGTATATTTTCGCCAAACAATTTTTCATAAATATCAACGAGATTTACACAGCTTGCTTTTCTTAATTTTGCTACGGCGCTAAAAAACTTTAAATATTCTCCGTGAGTAATTAAATTATCTTCTCTGTTTCTTGAAAATCCTACAAATTTTTTTGAATTCAAAATATACATAAAATAAGAACTTGCAATGTCATGGGTAAGATTAAACACTATTTCATAACTTCCATCGGTAAATTCTTTTAAAATATTTTCAAATTTTTTAAAAGTCTCATAATTAAATTTAAAATCATCTTTTTGTAAATCAGATAAAATATTATCCATATCAAAAATTTTTATCTCATCTATAAAATCAAAAAATTCGCAAATTTCATAAAATTGGGGAACAACGGCAAGTGTTACATGGCTTTCGGGATATACTGATTTTATTCTTTTAAATAAGGACGTGGTTTCAATCAAATCCCCCATTCTGGTAAAATTTAATATTAGAATTTTTAGCATTATTTTTATTTATGAATTAAATAATTATTTTACAATAAATTAATTAATAGATTTATAGGATAGTAAAAAAATAATAAAAAAATTTTATTTTTATATCTTAACTATTAAGGTTAATAAATCAACTATCCGATTTAAATTTTATTTGCTGAAGCATTAATATCATAGCTTCCGTTTTGGACAGCCTGCCGCTGCCGCGCTTTATATAATTAACAATATCGTCTAATGTTATCGCATCGTTATTTATTAAGCCGTTGCTTGCCATTTCCGATATTATATAATATAATTCAGAATTTTCCTTCACGGAATTTAGAACATTATTAACATTTTCCTTCCTGTTTATAAATTTTGATTTATAAAAATCATACGAATTGCTCAAAATAATATTCATCATTTTAGATATTCTTTTTTCATAAGTATGAAATTTCCTGACGGTTTTATAACCATGAGACGCTATTTCTAATCTTTCGTTTTCATTTTCATCTTTAAGATAATAATTAATTTTTTCTCTTAAATCGGGAATACTCTCAAAAATTACAAAATCCTTTCCGGGTTCAAATTCGCCGTTCATATATTTTCTATGGTCAACAATCTGAAAACCTCCGCATCCTAATATTTCATAAACTCTCGGATTTAAAAAATCTCCGTCGGGGTTAATATCCCAATGGTATGCAGATGAATGAAGATTGACATTTATTTTTGAGTAGTTATAAATATTAACGGCTTCTTCTTCGGTAAAACCTTTATTTTGATTTTGAATATATTTTGAAATTGGAGAATTCATATCCCAGTCTCTTCCCCAAATTTTAAAATTGTAATCGGTTAATTTTAAAAATGCGTTTCTTCTGTTGTAGTAGCCTGCTCCTGCAAAACTAACATCGCTTCCGTAGTAATATTTATCTTTTTCATTTATTTCCGAAACATTAAATTTCCTATGGACAGCCGGTAAGCATGCGAGAGGTATATAATAAAAATTATCGCAATTAATTGCCTTTAATTCTTCAAAAAAATCATCTTTTTGTATAATAAAAAAATAATCGGTATAAGGAGCTATTTCTTTCCAGTATGTCAACAATCTAAAATCTTCAACAAACCAGTAGGCTGTTTTTATATTCATCTCTCTTATTTTATTAAGGATTATAATATCAACCGGCGATTGCGCCATAAAAAATACTAAATCGGGCGGATCATCCTGTAATTTTGCGATGATAGATTCGCCGAGCACATTGACAAAATGGTCTCTTATTAATTTAAGATGCTCTTTATTTGAAGTAAACCGGTCAAAACTATTATACGCATCAAAAAAATTAGAAAAATCAAGTATATTTACTTTATATCCCAATTCAAAAAAAGCTTTAAACACATAATTTCCGATAGTTGAAGAACCGCCGTATATCGGCTGTACTACGGTAATCTTAAAATCGGAAGTATTAAAAAGCTGTTTTATATTATATATTTTAAAAATAAAATTATATAATTCAGGAAAAGCTTTTTGATATCCCGTAAGAGAAAAAAAGCCGGTATTTAATGACGATATATTGGCTTTTTCCTCTATATCTTCTTCGTTTATATTATAGCCGAAAACAAAAATTTTAATATAATCCAGTAAGTCCGACAAGTCGCAATTATTTAAAATAGCATTCAAAGATTCAATGGAAGGTTCTATGACGCAAATTTGTTTTTTGTTTATTTTTATAATTTCTCTTATTTTTATAATTTCTCTTACATGATATCCGCACCCCAAGCCAAAAATAAGAAAACTTTCAGGTTTAAAATCCAGAGCAGAGATATAAGAACTTATTATTTTTTTTGATTCATTTATCGGGTCATATATTGAATGAATTGTAATATTATTTATTTTTATACTTTTAAGACTATTTTGCCTTGTATCTAACACATTTACATTTATATTATTTAAGTTATTTATATCATCTTTTTCATCTTTTACGTTTTTATCAATATTATGATTATGATATTTTAAAAAATTTAAATTATTATTATATTTATACTTTAATTTATTTTTAATTTTTTTTTCGTCATCTTGAAAATCAATTAATAAATCAAACAACTCTTCGTCATTTTTTTTGATAATTGCAAGATTTTTTTCTAAATAATTCATTGACAATTTTCCTTATCAAATAATTTTTAATGAAATAATGACTTTATATGTTATTCTTTTTTGTATATTGTAAGGCTAAACTAAATTATCCAAAATTATAAGACCGAAATCAATAATATAAATTATATCGTCAAAAATATATTTAAAATTGCTATTATTATTGCTATTATTATTGCTATTGTAATTATGCGATTTATTCTTTAAAATATATTCAAATTCATAAATAAAATAATCAAATATTACCGAATATTCAAAATAATTTTCTTTAAAATTCATTAAAAAATTCTTAAAATTTTCCAGCTCATATTTCTTTGTTTTTTCATCTTCTATGTCATTAACTTTTTGGGCATTTTTGAAAATATCTTTAATATAATTAAAGTCTTTTTCTATAAGTTTAATAATTTTATAGTAATAATTTTTATTATTTATACAATAGTTGTTATTATCAATATGATTAAGGTCTTTTTCTATTTTATTATTTATATAATGGCTGTTATTATTATCATTTTTGTTTTTTTTACAATTATTAAAATCGCTTTCTTTTTCTTTTTTTATTGATTTTATTAAATATTTTTTTTTGATATTTTTCACAGCATTTTCATAAGATATTTTATTATTTATATCAGAAACAAATAAATTTATCCAAGAATATTTTAGAATTTCTGCTATTAAATCATTTTTTTCAGGTTTTAGTTTAAAAAAACCTGCGTATGAAATAGAAAAAGATGCGTCGCATTTATAAACATTAAATTTTTTTTTATTTAACGCTTCTTTAATTAATTTTTTACATTTAAAATAGGAATTATAGTTAATTTTGTTTTTGTCATCATCGTTATCACTATTATTAATATTGTTATTGTTGTTAATATTGTCGTTATTATTATTGGCGTTATTATCATATAAAATGTATTTATTAATATCGGATTTATATTTTTCATATAATTTTATTTTAATTAAATTAAAAATATCGTCTGCTTTTATATTGTTTTTGCATGCATAATCCCTATCGCATTTAGTATGTTCTATGCAAGGATAGCAATCTTCTATCGGACTTATTGTATAAGCTCCGTTAAAATACGGTCCCGTTTCATATACATTGGCATTGCCCAAAAATATTGAAACAGAATCAAGTTCTAATGCGCTTGCTATTTGAAGAAGTCCTGTATCGGGAGATATAATCAAATCCCCTGTTTGCATTATATCAATTAATGCATTTAAATCTGTCCTGCCAGTTAAATCAATTATATTATTTATTATATTATTTGCATTATTTATGTCTAAATTACCAATATTTACATCGTTATTACTATCATTATTTTTATTATTTTGATTTATTTTAAAATAGCTTTTTATTTTATTTGCAATTTCGGTTTCTTTCTGTGTTCCGAGAAGTATAATTTCAGATTTAAAAGTTTTTAAAATTAATCCTGCAAGAGCGGCATATTCTTCAACAGACCAGTCTCTTTTTGGATTACTGGAGGCGGGAGCAAACAAAAATCTTAATTTATCGGATTTTATTTTTTGAGATTTTTCGGATTTATTATTTTTATTTGAATTTAAATCGGGTAATAATTTTTTTAATTTTAAAGAATTAAAACTGCAATTTTTAGAATAGTATTTTCCTGAGCCTATTAAGGAAAATATATCTACGATATTAATTTTATTTTGGTTTCTATATCTAACGGTATTGTAAAAAAAATTAGCGGCTTTGCTGCGGCAAATAATTTCTTTTTTTTTATCGCTTTTTCCGCAGCCTGTAAACCCATATTTATGTTCAGCTTCTATTGTATTTAAAATTAAAGAATTGATAATGTCAAAATTTAAATTTATAGCTTCATCAAAATATATTTCATCAATTTTTACATTATCTTTTACATCTTTTACATCATCGTTTATTTTCTTAACGCCAAAAAAAACGGCGTTATTTTCGCTGTATTTATGTTCGTTATTATATGTATTGCAGTATTTACCACCGTTAATGTTGAAATTATTATTAACTTTATTATAATTATTATAATTATCGTAATTTAATCGGAACAGCGCAATATTGTCTATTTCATTTATTACAATATAATTATTATAATAATATTTATAAAACTCTTTTTTTCCTATTAGTTTTATATTTTGATTAAAATTTAGATAAATTATATATATTCGTAGCTATGCATTTAACCACGGCTAATTTAAAAAAAGATGTTTATAAAATGGATGAAGCAATTTCAATTTTAGAAAATTTACATAACGGCTGGGTAAAAATTATAGAAATTGAAA
>DAHXMB010000111.1:0-29164 GCA_027365695.1 Candidatus Acididesulfobacter sp.
CTCAATCTTTGAAATATGATACTTTTAAGAATATTATAAATCAAGGCAGAAAAGTGGCTGAAGCTGTCGGAAGAAGTATATAATATAATAATTTAAAATATAATAAAATATAATAAAATAATTTAAAAATTGTTTGTAAAAATTATATTTTATTTATATTATCTAATATAAATAAAAATCTTCATGAGGCTATAAGCCATATAAACGCATGCCGTTTATGGCGAAGCGGTCATCAATTATTGCTTAGCATTGGAATACCTGAATAGTTTTCGTTACAAGATTAAGGTGTATTATCAATTACTATCTATATTATTATTAATTATTATTATTGAATTAAAATTTATAATATGTAATGTTTTAAGAAATTAATAATTAATGTTTAAAGAAATTACTATAATCGGTTTGGGATTTATGGGCGCTTCCTTAGCGGGAGCTTTAAAATCCAAAGAACCTGATATTATTATTAACGGGTTTGATATTAGCCAAAAAAATATTGATTTTTGTTTAGATAATAAATTTATTGATAAAGGAATAAAAATTAATTGCGAGTATTGCAACAATAATTCGGAAAATAAATTAGCCGATAATAATAGCATCAACTTTAATACAGGCATTAATATAAATGACGATATAAATAGAAATATAAATATATTAAACAAAAATATTAACAATTTTGATTTAAATTACCTTCCTGCAGGCTATAATCCTTTAAGATCAGACATTGCAATTTTATGTGTTCCCCCTAAAGTTATTTTAAAATTTTTATACGATAATAAAAATTTTCTTGCAAAATTCCCGTTAATCACCGATATAGGAAGTATAAAAAAAGAAATTATATCGGCATCAAAAAAGAACAATTTGAAAAATTTTATAGGTTCCCATCCTATGTGCGGTTCAGATAAAAGCGGAGCGGAGAATGCCGATACTAATATGTTTCAAGGCAAAACTTGCATTGTAATAAATAAAAAATGCAATGATACGACAATTAACAGTAAAGACAATTTAAATAACTTAAATAAAACAGATTGTAATTGTATTGATAATTCAGTTAATTACGAAAAAATTACCTCAAACAATTACAGTAATGATTTAACGGATTCTGAAAAAATAGCCTCGAACGATTATGATAATAATTCAGTTTATGCAGAGAATATTTTATCAAACAATTATTATAGCGGTGATTCAGAGAGTATAGAAAAAATATCATCATTTTGGAAAATATTAGGAATGGAAGTTATATATGCAGATGCCGATTTTCATGACTATATAGTAGGATATTCAAGCCATTTACCCCATGTCGTTTCTTTTTGTTTAAGTAAAACCGTTCTTGATACCGCAAATGCAAACTTACCTTTAAATTCTTTAAAATACATATCTTCAGGTTTTAAAGACACGACAAGAATTGCTTCTTCCTCTGAAAATATCTGGGCGGACATATTTTTATTAAATAAAAGCAATTTAATTTCATCATTAGATAGTTATATTGATAATATTAATAAATTTAAAGTATTATTGGAAAACAACGACGGAGATACTCTTAAAATATTAATTGCCGAAATATCTAAACAAAGAAAAATGCTCGGTTAATAATTTTCTAATAAATTTGTATTTTTCTTTTTAAAAAACTTTGGTATAATAACACTATTAACACTATCAATTAATTTAATTTATGGGTAAAAGCCTATGTCGGCAGTTATAGTTTTGCCGGATGCTTTGGTTAAAAATACAAACAAAGAAGAACAGAAAGAACTTGCCGAGTTTTTTGATAAACTTGCCAAATCTTCAAGCGAAGCCACTATTTTAACTGCCGAAGAAAAGTTTGAAAAACGGTTAATTGAAGAAATATCCAAACTTCATATAAAAATTTCGGAAACCAGATCCGATATTGTTAAGTGGATGTCTATATTCTGGGTTGGACAGATAGGCGTATTAGTAGCTATCTTGAGTCTGTTTTTTAAACATTAAAGTTAGATTCCTAAAAACCGCAAGGGTACCGTCTTTGTCACAATATTGTATTATAGCATTTTTATGAAGCTAATTATTAAGTAATATTAATAAGTTATAAAATACAATAACCTGACTTTTAACTATAGAGACGTTTAAATTTAGATTTATATATTTTTATAGATTGAAACTGACGGAGGCAGCTTGATTAAATTATCGGCAGATAAAAACAGCGTATTGATTAAAGGTTTAAATAAACCGATAAAATCAGAAATAAATGTTCCGGGCGATAAATCAATTTCTCACAGAGCGGTAATGCTTGGTTCTATTGCAAGCGGAAATTCAATAATTTTTAATCTTTCTGTATCGCGAGATAACCTTGCTGCCGTCGCAGCGTTTAGAAAATTAGGCATTAGAATTGAGATGTTTGAAGAAAATAAAATTAAAATTCACGGCAACGGTCTATACGGACTTAAAGAACCGCAAAATATCATAAACACTTATAATTCCGGAACACTGACAAGGCTTATCGCAGGTATTTTAGCGGGAAACGATTTTTTTTCGGTATTATCGGGAGATAAATATTTAAATTCACGACCTATGGCAAGAATAATAGATCCTTTATTGCTTATGGGGGCTAAAATTTTTGGCAGAAAAAATAATTATCCGCCTTTATCCATAATAGGCTCAAAATTAAATCCGATGTACTATGATATACCTATACCTAGCGCACAAGTAAAATCATGTTTAATTTTTGCAGGATTGTATGCCGGCGGCAACACTATAATTTATGAGAAAAACAAAACAAGGGACCACTCCGAAAGATTTTTATCGCTTCAAGATTATCCGTTTACGGAAGAAGATACGGCTGACGGCGGAAATATAATAAATGTAAAAGGCGGCGGAGAGTTAAAGCCTTTTAATATTGAAATTCCAGGTGATTTTAGCAGCGCTGCCTTTTTTATTGCGCTGGGGCTTCTTTTAAAAGATTCCGAAATAACTATAAAAAATGTGCTTTTAAACGACAGAAGAGTCGGGCTTATTAATATTTTAAAGAAAATGAACGCAAATATAGAAATAATTGATTACAGAGAAGATTTTGAGAAAGTTGGAACGATTAAGGCGTCATATTCTAAACTATCGGCAATAAATATAACCGAAGAAGATGTTCCCGATATGATTGATGAATTTCCTATATTTGCGGTAATAGCATCTTTTGCCGAAGGCATTACGACTGTTCATGGGGCTAAAGAATTGCGTGTTAAAGAAACGGATAGAATAAAAGCTGTTGTGACTAATTTAAATAAATTCGGCATTAAATCCCAAGAATATGACGACGGCTTTGAAATTAACGGAAATCCTGATTATTCAGAGCAATTGTATAAGTTTAATAATTCTGAGCAGGAGTCTGCCCGTGTAAATAAGTCAAATAACTTTGACGGGTTAAGCAATTTAACCGAAAAAAAAGACGCCGGCAGCTTTTATATTAAATCTTACGGAGACCATAGAATAGCTATGTCTATGATAATTTTGGCTCTTTTATTGAAAAATAAAGAAACGGCAGTTAAGGATGTTAGATGTATAAATACCTCATTCCCCGGTTTTTTTGATATATTTAAAAAAATAACATTATAAATTATAATATATAATGTTTGTGAAATATTATTTATTAATATTTGCTGCTATGTTTAATTTTGTTTTAGAAATATTGAAAACTGAAAAATTTTTTATAGTTATTTTGCATCAAGAGGATATTATTTTTTAAAGCCTACATATAAAAAGATAATCAATAAAAAAAATAAGAGGGGCTATCTGATATTTCGTATAAGCCGTGATAGACTTAATTTTAATTTTAACAGAATAAAATATATTTAAAACTGTGTTAAACTATGATTAAAACATTAAAAGTTAAAAATTATAAGAGTTTAAGGGATGTAAAAATAAACTTTGGATATAAAAAAAATATTAGAAGAAAAAGAATTAATGTCGTCGGATATATTGGTTTATAACTATTGTTCAAAAAGTGATATAATTATATAAATTATATATAATATAAGCTTAACTAAATTTTAAATATTATTAATATTATGATTATAGAATTCAGAGTTGCAAATTATCTTTCCATAAAAGATGAGCAAATTTTGAGTTTTGCTGCTTCTTCTGAACACGAATTGGAAGAAACGCATACTATAAAATTAGATAAATATAAAATAAAAATTTTAAGAACGGCTGCTATATTCGGACCAAACGCTTCAGGCAAAACCAATATGCTTAAGGCAATAAATTTTATGAAAAATTTCATTATTAATTCTGCCAAAAATAAACCAGGTGAAACAACTTACGCTGTTCCTTTTAAATTTACGGATGGAAAATATAATATTCTCACTAAGTTTGAAGCAACTTTTCTTTTAGACGACGACATTATGTACACGTACGGTTTTAAATTAGACGAAAAAAAAGTTTATGAAGAATGGCTATTTTATTATCCTAAAAAATATAAAAAGACGCTTTTTACAAGAAAAAACATGGAATACAAATTCAGCAGCGATTTTAGAGGAGAAAATAAATCTATTTCTAAAATGACTAGAGAAAATTCTTTATTTTTATCGGCTGCAGCAGATAAAAATAATAAAATAGCAATGAGCGTTTACGGCTGGTTTATGAATAATATTTTTAATTTTAATCAAACAGATATTATATCTAACGCACTTTTTCATAAAAATATTTTAGATTATTATAAAAAACAGAATACAAAAAATGAAGTTATAAAGTTATTAAACAATGCAGATTTAAATATTACCGATTTTACAATTAAAAGTAAAAAATTAGGAGAGGAGTTTGCACCGTTATTAAATTTTCTAACAGGTCAAGGTATAACTATTAATAACAACAAAGAAGCAATTGATTTCAATAATGAGACCATAGATGAGTTAATATTTAAACATGATTATAACGGGATTTCCGCTGAATTAAAAGAGATGGAAGAATCAAACGGAACGCAAAAATTATTTTATATACTGCCGGTTTTCATTGATTTCAAAGGCATTATATTGATTGACGAAATTGAATCGTCTATGCATCCGTATGTAATCAATTCTTTACTGGATTATTTTTATAAGAATAATATCGCAACCCAACTTATTTTTACTTCTCATAATACCGATCTTTTAAATACCGAATTATTCAGAAGAGATGAAATTTGGTTTACCGAAAAAGAAACATCGGGAAACACAATAATTTTTTCTTTAAATGATATAAAACCTAAACCAAGATTGGACGATAATATAAAAATGCGTTATCTTTACGGAAAATACGGTGCTATTCCTAACATATAATATATAACATATAACATAATTTATTATAAAAGTTTAAAAGTATTAATTAAAAATAAGACATAAAATACTTAAATAATTAAATAATAAAGATGAATAAATTTGCCAGAAACAACAACACGCATAAAAAATATGAAGAAAAAAAGGCTGTTTTAATAGTCGGTGAAGGAAAAAATACAGAAAAAATTTATTTTAACCAGTATAAAAAAAGTAAAAAATTTAATAAAGTATCAATTACCGTGAAATCCGCAGGCAATACGACAGATGCGTCGGGGATAGTAAAATATGCATGTAATCTACAAGAACGCCATGATAAAGAAATATTTGAAAAAATATTTTGCGTTATTGATATGGACGTGACTGCTAAAGATAAAACAGTTGAAAATAATTTTACTAAAGCAAAAGTATTGGCTAAAAAATGCAAAATTGATTTAATTATTTCTATGCCATGTATAGAATTATGGTTTCTTTTGCACTTTAAATTTTATAACAAACCTGAAACAAATTGTAAAAATATAATAGATGAATTAATGGAATTTGAAAAAAATTATAGTAAATCCGAATCTAATTTAGAAAAGATAGACTTTTATAATAAATACTCGGATAATTTAATTATAGCTATTGATAATGCTAAGAAATTAGATTCAAAAAATAATTACAAATATAAGGAAGTATATCCTGTAACCTATATTTACAAAATAATAGAAGCTATTGAAAGATTTGAAAATACAAAAAAGAAAATTTAAAAACTATTCAAAATCCATGGCTGATATTTCTTTCTCCATCATGTAATCATCTATATTGCTTCTTCGGAGATAATCATTAATAAAACGGTTTACCGAATATTTTTCTAAAAAAAAGTTATTTATATTTTAGTTTAATGGTGACAGGGGAGCATTTGAAAATTGTTGAAAAATATTATATATTAATTTTAGGAGGCAGGTATGTTATTACGGGATTATAGGGAAAAAATTACTTCAGATCCTAATATAATGATGGGGAAACCTATAATTAAAGGGACACGCATAACAGTTGAACTTATATTAAGGAAGCTATCGGAAGATATGACCATTGAAGAGTTGCTTAAAGCTTATCCGCATCTTTCAAAGGAAGATATCCTTGCTGTTATTTCTTATTCTGCCGATGTAATTTCTATGGAGGAAATGATTGCATTTTAAAATCCTCGCTGATGAAAACGTTGATTTCAGAATTGTTAGAAAATTGACAGAAGCAGGTTTTGAAATCATTTCTGTTTTAAAATGCTGTTCTGGAATTTCGGATAAAGAAGTTTTAAAATTGGCAAAAAAACACAATGCTTTACTATTAACCGAAGATAGCGACTTTGGGGAATGGATTTTTTCGCATAAAGAAAAAACTACGGGTGTTATATTTCTACGTTATAAACCTTTTGAGTATGAAAATATATCTAACTTATTGATAAAAATTATTAAGAAATATGATATAAAATTATATGACAAATTTACTACAATTACTACGAAAAAAATAAGAATTAGAGAAATAACTTAAATAAATAATGAAAATAACGGTAGCTCCAAGCGCAGGTTTTTGTTTTGGCGTAAAAAGAGCAATAAATCTTGCAATAGACAGCGCATCAAAATTTGATTCCGAATTGAATACTTTAGGACCTATTATACATAATCCTCAAGTTGTCAGCCAATTGAAAGAGAAAAAAATATTTCCGGTAGACACTATTGATGAAATCAAATCCGATATGGTTATAATAAGGTCTCACGGTATCAAAGCAGATATAGAAAAAAAAATTTTACAAAAAAATATTGCTATTATAGACGCAACATGCCCTTTTGTAAAAAGGTCGCAAGAATATATCAGAAAAGCTTTTTTAGAAGATTATTTTATAATAATGGTCGGAGACGACAAACACCCCGAAGTTCAAAGCGTTATCAGTTTCGCAGATTCTTCAAGATATAAAGTCGTAAATAAATTAGAAGAGCTTAATAAAATAAAATTTGATAAAAAAATAGCGTTAATTTCACAAACTACCCAGGATATCAATTTTTATTTGTCTATAATTTACGAAGTGTTTAAAAAAACAAGTAAGGAGATTATAGTTTTTAATACTATTTGCGATGCTACAAAACTTAAACAGGAAGAAGCTGCTTTGCTTTCCTTTCAATCCGATATAATGATAGTGGTAGGCGGATATAATAGCGCTAATACGAACAAACTTAAAAATATTTGCAGGAAAATTCAGAATAATACATATCATATTGAAACTGAAGCGGAACTTAAACAAGAATGGTTTATAGGAGCCGAAAATATCGGAATTACGGCGGGTGCATCCACCCCTGATTGGATTATAGAAAAGGTTGTCGGAAAAATACAAAGTTTTGATATATTATAATTTTTTAATAGTATATAATTGTAACAATTTTTAGTCATCATTAATTATTTATTATTATTTTATAAAATTTTAAAATAGAAAAATTAAAATAGAAAAAATAGTTATAAAGGAAATAAAATATTTGCTAAATTATTAAAGGTGTGATAGATTAGATTTATTAATTTTAGGAGGTTACAACTATTATATGGCTCAAAAAAATTTTAAAGAAAGAATTAATGCAGACGGTGAACTTTCAGAGTTTGAACTTTTATTGGCATCTTACGATAATTTATCCAATCCCGGATTAATTAGAAAAGGGCGGATTATTAATATTGACGATAAGTTTATTTATGTCAATGTCGGCGATAAATCCGACGGAATTATTTCCATAGAAGAGTTTATTTCTGAAGACGGTCAATTAAATATTGAAGTTACCGTAGGCGAAACTATTGATGTATTTGTCGGTCAATATGATGACAGGATAGGCTATTTAAGATTATCTAAAGAAAAGGCGCAAAGTTTATCTATTCTTGACGATATAGAGGCGGTATATAACGAAGGTGGAACTATTAAGGGAACTATCGTATCTAAAACTAAAGGAGGATTAATAGTTGACCTTAACGGAGTGACGGCTTTTTTGCCGGGTTCTCAAATTGATATTAAACTAACTAAAGATTTTGACAGTTATTTAGGAAAAACATTAGATTTTGTAATAATAAATTTTAATAAGAGAACATGCAATATTATTCTTTCCCGACGCAAAATTATAGAAGACGACCTTAAAAAAATCAGAGAGAATGTTATAACAGAAGTGAATGAAGGCGATATAATAGAAGGTATAGTCAAAAATATTACGGATTACGGAGTTTTTGTTGATCTTGGCGGTATGGACGGTTTAATTTATATAACCGACGTCTCATGGAAAAGAATTTCGCATCCTTCCGAAGTTCTAAACTTAGGAGAAAAAATAAAAGTTAAAGTAATTAAATACGATAAAGAAAAAAATAGGGTATCGTTGGGTTACAAACAGCTCTTTCCGGATCCGTGGGAAAACGTTACCGAAAGACATAAGGTAGGGGATATAGTAGACGGTGTAATAATAAACATTACTGATTATGGCGCTTTTGTGGAATTAAACGATGATGTAGAAGGTTTAATACATATATCTGAAATGGCATGGGATAAGAAACAGTCCGATCCTAAGCTGTTTGTTACCAAAGGAGAAAAAATTAAAGCCGCCATTATAAGTATTGAACCTGAAACAAGAAAAATGTCGTTAAGCATGAAGCAATTGACGGAAAATCCATGGGATAGCATTAAAAACAAATATCCTGTTGGAACAATCGTAGATACAAAAGTTAAAAATATATTTGAATTCGGCGTATCGGTTGAATTAGAAGATAATTTTGACGGATTTATCAAACAAAGCGATATTTCATGGACTAAAAGACCTAAACATCCTCAGGAAATATATAAAAAAAATGATGCCGTTAAAGCTGTTGTTATTAGTATTGACGATGAAAGACAAAGAATTTATCTCGGAATTAAGCAGCTGACGGAAAATCCATGGAAAACCGTTAATGAAAGATATTCTATGGGATCAAAAGTGGAAGGTAAAATATCAAATATTACAGAATTCGGGGTTTTCGTTTGTCTTGAAGAAGGCATAGAAGGATTAATACATAATTCAAAAATTCCTGAAAACTTTATTGATGAAAATAATATTAAAATTGGCTCAAATATTGTTTCCGAAGTAATTTCAATAGAGCCGGAAGATCAAAAGATAGGACTATCGCTTGTTAATGTAAACTAAAATTAAATTATTTTAAATTTTCTATTTTTTTGATTTGATAGATTAGGTTTGATAGACTTAGATAGATTAGATTAGATTAGTAATTTATTGCGGAAAAATTAAAATTATTATTTAAAATATAAATATATATAATGGAATATATTATTGTAAAGCGCGGCTTATTATAAAATATATTCCATTTTTAATACACAGGTGTTTATAATATGGGTAATTCGAAACATCCGTTTATTACGGGACTTGCCTTCCTGATTGTTTTTGTTGCCGTTTTCGGTTTAGGAATATATTTTATTTTATTCAATTTTCAATCCAAGCCGGGTTATAACGTAATTCGCGGCACTTCGGCATATGCTATAGGCGTAATAAATTTAGACGGAGCTATAACATCTTCTTCTAATTTTATTGCATTATTAAATTATTACAAACATGATTCTTACGTTAAAGCAATTGTTATAAAAGTAAATTCTCCGGGAGGGGCAGTTGCTCCGTCTCAGGCAATATACGAACAGCTTATGAAGTTTAAAAAATATAAAAAAGTTGTTGTTTCTATGGGTTCGGTGGCTGCTTCAGGAGCATATTACATTTCATCTGCGGCAAATAAGATTGTAGCAGAGCCGGGAACATTAACAGGTTCTATCGGCGTGATTATGGAAATGCCTAACGTTTATAAATTATTTAAAAAAGTAGGCATATCTTATAATTATATAGTCAGCGGACCTTATAAAGATATAGGCACTCCGTTCAAAAAAATGACTCCCGCCCAAAGAAAGAAAATGCAGGGTGTGGTTATGAACGTATACGGTCAATTTGTTAATGCCGTTGCTAAAGCAAGACATTTAAAAGTTTCTTATGTAAAAAAATATGCGAATGGAATGGTTTATTCGGGAGAGCAGGCTTTAAAACTGCATTTAGTAGATAAATTAGGAGATTTTCAGGATGCAGTTAAATCAGCGGCAAAATTATCCAATATTAAAGGTAAACCTACGATTATTTATCCTGTCAAAAAACAATCCCCCATTTTTCAATCTTTCATTAAAAAAGCGATTGAAACATTTATTCGCAAAATTGGGTCGGAAAGCAATCTGGCGGGCTTAGATTCTATGACTTCATTGAGATTAAATTTGTAATAATTATTTTAGGAATTTTTTCATATTTTTATAAAGAATATACCAATATATAATATTATAAATTGTCGTCTGCTTTATTGGAATTAATATTATAAAATTTGTATTTTATAATATTTTCATTGTATAATTTATAATAACAATTAAATTAGACATCTTGATTTTTTTTCTATATAATTAAGATATTAAATAAGTTATTAAAAATAAAAATCAATAACCTTAATTCTGTAACAGAAACTATTAAATATACAGCAATATTTTAAGAACTGTGGATTTCCGCCTACGCGGGAATGACACCCAATGGGTGAAAGGATAAAATCTCTCAAAGTCATTTCTGCGAAGGCGGGAATCCAGAATATAAAATCCTATTACAGGATTAAAGAATAAGAATATATTTGCAAATTTATTATAAATTATGAAAATTATATATGCTCCATGGCGTATGGATTATCTTATGCAGGATAAATCTAAAATAAATGAATGCGTTTTTTGTGTTGAAAATAAATCGTTTGACAATAAATATATGTTGTATAAGGGTAAATATTCCTTTATTAAGTTAAATATGTTTCCTTATAATTGCGGACACACGTTAGTTATACCGTATGTTCACACTAATCAGCTGAATGATTTATCGTATGAAACTGGCGCCGAGATTATGATGCTTATTTCTAAATCTTGCGATATATTAAACGAAGTATATAAATGCGACGGCATTAACGTCGGATTAAATTTAGGCAAGGCTGCAGGCGCAGGAATTGAAAAACATTTGCATTTTCACATAATTCCAAGATGGGAAGGCGATGTTAGTTTTTATTCTACTTGTTCTGATTTAAGAGTTGTTTGTGAACTTCTTGACGATACATACGCAAAATTGATAAATTATTTTAAGAGGATAGAAATTTAATTTATGTTAAAAATTATTAATTTTATAATACTCGTTATATTTGTAATATTTGTTCTTATTTTTACAATATATAACCATGCACTTGTTAGAGTCACTTTTTTTAACTATGAATCTATAAAAATTCCATTATCCGTTATTGTATTTTCATCTGTTATAATTGGAATAATTATAGGTTTAATTTATCATTTTTATGTTTTATTTAAAATAAAAAAAGAAAATAAACAAGATGCTATGAGGAACAAAAATTCAGGAAGTAATTAATTTAATATTAATGCTGATTTTTAAATTAAAAATTTGCTTACCTCTTCTATTGTTAAATCTAAAATTTCATCAGAATTTAAATCGTTAAAGCAAGACCTGCTTAATTTCTCATCTTTTGATATTGCCGCTAAAATCTCCACTGTTATAGATAATATAATCATAGATGCTTTTAATGAAAATATTTTTTCCGATGATGTTTGCATAATTGCCGCAGGAAGTTACTCCATTAATGAGCTGTGTCCATTTTCAGATATAGATTTGATGATTCTTATCGGAAATAATGCAAATTCGGCAGTTCAGGAAATTTTGACGAAAAAATTAAAATTTTTTTTTTACCTGTTCTGGGACGCTGCCGTAGATCTTTCGCAAAGCGTAAGAACCGTCGCAGAAGCTATAGATTTAATGGAAAAAGATTTGAATACTTATACTTCTTTCATAAATGCGAGATATATAACCGGAAATGTTAAACTATATGATGATTTTAAATTAAAATTTAAAAATATTAACGCTAAAAATATATTCTTAACGGAAATAATGAAAAGCCTCCGTAGAAAAAGACTCATTAACGTGATGGTTGATAATGATATTTTTCTTTTAGAGCCTGACGTAAAAGACGGAATCGGCGGTCTGCGCGATTATTCCTGGTGCGAATGGATTTATTATATTTTGGGCAAACCTCTTCAATCATTAGAATTTTTGCATTACCGTAATATTCACGGCAGCATAGCTGGAAGCGAAGATTTGAATGGCGATTCAAATTTAAACTTTAATGATATAAAATATTTTATTAAATCCAAGGATTTTATTTTAAAAACTAGAATAATGATGCATTTACTGGCAGGCAAAAAAATTGACAGGCTAACTTTTGATATACAGGAAAAAGTTGCATCGGCTTTTTTTTACAAAGATATTAAATTTTTAAATAAAATAGAATTATTTATGCATGATTATTACTTGAACTCTAAAAATTTACATATAAATTCTAAAATTATTTTGAATGAATTAATAAAAAAGCCTTTATTTTTAAATTATAAATCAGAAATTAATAATAAAAACAGTAATAATCAAAATATAAGAAAAAAAATAAATTCTGAATTTAGCCTTATTGCCGATAAAGATAATATATTAATAGAAAACGGATATATATATATTAAAAATAAAGAAAAGTTTTTATCTGGTCCTGAAAATTCTTTTTTTCTGCTTGAAATATTTTTAAACACGGGGCAGAGACTTGATATGGAATCTGTTAATATATTAAAAAGAGCTTATTTTCTGCATAAAAATAATATTGTCAATAATAAAACGGCAATAAATTTTTTTATTAATTTGTTAAAAAGCAGAAAAAGAGTCTATGAAACTCTTTTATTAATGCATGAAACTAATTTGTTGAGCGCATTATTGCCGGAGTTTAAAAAAATAGATTCTCTTTCAACCAATGATGTGTACCATATCTACACTGTAGATGCCCACTCTCTTAACGGTATACATATTCTGGAAAAATTTGTCAATTTTAAGATACATAAAGATTTAAAAGATATAGCAATTGACCTTAATGAAGAAGATATGCTGGTTTTAAATTTATCTATGCTGCTGCATGATATAGGCAAAGGATATGCTCCGCATCACGAAAAGATAGGGTCTAAAATTGCAGTAAAAATAGCAAAAAGACTCGGTATTGAAGAAAAGTCTTACGGAATGCTATATTTTCTTATCCTAAACCATTTTTTAATGCCGCTTACTTCTGAAAGAAGAGATATGCATGACCCCGTAACTATCAAAACTATTGCAGACGTTTGCGAAGACATAAAGCACTTAAAATTTTTATTTATTATAAGCCTGTGCGATTCAATCGCCGTGGCGCCCGGCAGGTTTAATTCATGGAGAAAAATGCTTCTTGTAGAATTATATAATAAAACATATTCTTATATTGAAAACAGTTTAAATTATTATAACCGGGATTTATCATATTATGTAGATGAAATTTATAATAATATAATTTCAGAAATAAACAAAAATAAAGCTGCATATTTTGATTTTATGTTGAATATTGAAAAAGATAATGTTAATAATCTTAATAAAGATTTGCATTTTGATTTTAAATCAGATTTTGGAATCAATAATATAAACAATGCAAGTCGTATAAAAGTAAAAGAATATATAAAACACTACTTAAACTCTTTTTATTATCCTATTAAATATATTCAAAGAAATTCTTCGGAAAAAATAGTATCCCATATCAAATTATTATCTGAAATCAATGATAAACATATATTTAATTACGCAGCTATACAAAATAAAGAAGCAAATTACTTTGAGTTTATTATTTGCGGCAAAGAACGGAAAAATATTTTTTCCGATATAACGGGAACATTGTCTTATTATGATTTTAATATTATGAGTGCCGATATCAACACAAGAAAAGACGGCAATTTTATTGATATATTTTTTATTAACCATATATATAAAGATATTAATTCAGAAATAGAATGGGATAAAATAGCAAATATTATCGGTCAAATTTTTCAAGGAACATTGACCGTATCTATATCTGATATGTTTCATAAAAAGATTGAAAGTTATAAAATTTATAAAAAATTTACGCCGCATGTTTCTTCGGCATGTAACGTTTATAATAACTTGAGCGAAGAATTTACGGTTATCGAAATTCAGGCGCCGGACAGAAAAGGCTTGCTCTATGATATTTCAAAAGTTTTTAATGATTTTAACATTGATATATTTGAATCAAAAATAACCACTATGGGCAGCAAAGCTTTAGATACTTTTTATATAAAAGATGAAAAAGGCAGGAAGATTAAAAATATTTTAGTCATAAAAAAAATTAAATCGGCGTTTATGAATATATTATGAATATTTTTAATTTTTAATATAATTTTCAATTAAAAAAGTTGCATAAATATAATAATATGGCTGAAAATCAAGAAATATTAAATCAAGAAATATTAATAGACAAATATATAACTTATTTAAAGATTGAAAAAGGTTACAGCCGGAACACTTTTTATGCATATTATAAAGATTTAAAATTTTTTTTCAATTATCTGCAGCAAGAAAACAAAAATTTTTTTTCAATTACGTCTCTGTCGGTTCAGGAGTTTCTTTCTTCTTTAACTGCTTTAAATCTATCCGCAAAAACACGCGCAAGATTTTATTCGTCAATAAAAGGTTTTTATAAATTTTTATACAGAAATTCAGAAATAAATGAATTCCCTTTTAAAGATATAGAATATCCTTTTGTCCGCAGAAAATTGCCGGAATTTCTTACTAAAGATGAAATTAATAAGATGCTCGGGGTTAAATTTCAAAATAATTTTGAAGGTATAAGAAATAATGCTTTTATAGAACTTTTATATGCCAGCGGCTTAAGAATATCCGAAATTGCCTCAGTTAAACTTGAAAATTTTAATTTTGAAATTAATTTTGTTAAAGTAATAGGCAAAGGTTCAAAGGAAAGAATTGTTCCGTTTAATATTTCGGCGGCAAAATATATTAAAGAATATCTTAAAGAAAGAGAAAAAGTAGAAAGAGGCATCGGCAATTATCTTTTTGTGACAAAAAAAGGCAGACCCCTAACGAGGCAGGGTCTATGGAAAATAATCAAAAAAATTGCGGTTAAATCCGGTATTGATAAAAATATAACGCCCCATACCATACGCCATACATTTGCAACACATCTTCTTGAAGGAGGAGCGGATTTACGGTCTATCCAGCAAATGCTGGGACATTCAAATATTTCAACCACCGAGATTTATACTCATACCGATATAACACATTTGAAAGAACAGCATTTAAAGTATCATCCGAGAAATATAAAGAATATAAAGGAATAAAAATGAAAAAATGAAGAAATAGCATTTATCCTGAGTGATTAGTGTGTAAAAATATAATCATTAAGCCTTATAAATTAAAAATTTATCATTTTAATAGTATAATATATATAAAATAAAAAATAATAAAATAATATAAATGACGGCTTATTTGAATGATTTAAATAAAAGTATAAATAATCATATAAGTAATATAGATTTTTATAAAACTCTCGGTAAAATTGCAAAAACACACGGGTTTAAAATTTATATAATAGGCGGTTTTGTCCGCGATTTAATTATTTATAACATATATGGAATTCATAACAAACCTAAAGATAAATCATTAGATATTGATATATGCGTGGAAGGAGACGCTACTATTTTTGCGGAAACGTTAAAAAATGAACTGCATAAATATAATAAAGCCGATGTGCATATTAATAATATAAAAATACATAAACAGTTTAAAACTGCCGGTATTTTTTTTACTATAAAAGAAAATAATAATAAGGATATTGTCAATAATATTGAAAATATTGAAAAAACAATTAATACTAAAATTAGTATAGATTTTGCATCGGCTCGAGAGGAATCGTATTTTAAATCCGGCGCCCTTCCTTCAGTAAAATTTTCAGATTTAAAACATGATGTAATAAGAAGAGATTTCTCAATAAATACATTAGCGCTTGATTTAAATCCCGACAATTTTTTTGAAATAATTGATTATTGTAATGGCGTTAAGGATATTTTGAATAAAAAAATCAGGGTTTTACATAATTTAAGTTTTATTGATGATCCTACAAGAATATTCAGGGCTGTAAGATTTGAAAAAAGGCTGAATTTTAAGATTGAAAAAATTACTAAAAATCTGTTATTAAATGCTTTATCAAAAGGCGTAATGAATAATATTTCAGGAAATAGAATAAGTAATGAATTAAGTTTAGTTTTTAAAGAGAATAGTCCTGAAATTTATTTTGAAAGACTTGAAAAATTGGGCATATTGAAAAGCATTAACGAAGACTTAAAATTTACGTCTAAAAATAAAAAAGTTTATAAAAATATACATAATTTTTATAAATTAAATAAAGGAAAAATTAACAATATCAAAATTAAAAACGGGGTAAAAATAAAAATTAATTTTGAATTATTTTACATAATTGAATTAATAATTGAATTAGAAGAAAAAAAGATAATTTCTATTCTTAAAAGATTCAATTATGGCGAAAATATAAAAAAAATAATTTTATTAGTTAAACAAGAAACAGAATCTATTAAAAACGGAGCTATCTTTGACAAATTAAATTTAAATACAAAAAAAAATAATATAATAGAAAATAATATCAAAAATAATAATAATATAAAAGAATATAATCATATTATAAAAGACGACATACTATCTGATGATATGAGTAATAAAAAGTTACAAAGAAGCGAGATATATTTAATTTTAAAATCATTGAATTTATATTCGGTTATTTTTTTTATAGTAAGATATAATGATAATAAATATATTAAAGAAAATCAGGATATACGGAATAACAATTATAAAAATATAATTAAAAGTTTAAATACTTATTTGTTTGACATAATAAATATTAATTTAAATATTTCAGGCGATGAGTTGCAAAGAATGGGTATAAAAGAGGGTTCAGAGCTGGGAGAAATTTTAAATAAATTAAAACTTTTAAAAATTGACGATATAATCAAAAATAAAGAAGAAGAAATGGAATATGTAAAAAATAATTATTTTATCAATAATGCAAATATTCAATAATTTCAAAATTACCATAGAGATTATTAAATATACCGCAATATATTAATTGAAATACATTGGTAATTTTTATTGCAGGATTAAGATATATTAACTAATTTATTTACATATAATAATTTTTAATGGGCGATAAAATACAGAAAATATTAATTTTGGGAGGACCGACCTGTTCCGGAAAAACAGAGGCTTCTATTTGTTTATCGCAAATTTATCCTCTTGAGATAGTAAATTATGATTCATTATGTTTTTATAAATATTTTGATATAGGCAGCGCTAAACCTGAGAAATCAGAAACTTTAAAGGTAAAGCATCATCTTATTGATATAAAATTTCCTGATGAGAGCTATAATGCTTTTAATTTTTCGGAAGATGCATCATCCGTGATTGCAAACATTGAAAAATACGGTAAATTACCATTATTTGCAGGCGGAACTGGGTTATATATAAAATCTTTGCTTTACGGGTTATCTCCTATTCCCGTAATATCGGGCGATGAAATAAGAAAAAAATTATCTGCGTCAATTGAAGAAGATGGACTAAGCAATCTTTATGAAAAATTGCTTGAAGTAGACGAAGACTATGCTTTAAAAATTTCTTCGAATGATAAAAGCAGAATAATTAGGGCTCTGGAAGTTTTTTATCATACGGATAGACCTTTATCATATTTTATTAATTTAAAGCCTTTTAAAGAACCTGACTATAATTTCTTGAATATTATTTTTATACCTCCCAGAGAAGTTTTAAGAAAAAGGATTGAGGAACGTACAAAAAAAATAATACATAACGGTTTAGCCGATGAAACATATAAAATTATCAATATGGGCTATAAGACGGATTTAAAACCTTTTAATTCTATAGGATATAAACAGGCTGCGATGTACTTAAGCGGCATTATAAAATCGGAAAGCGAACTCTATACGGAAATAGTTAAGGCAACCGTACAATATGCAAAAAGACAGATTACATGGTTTAGGAAGTCAAAAAATGCAATTTTTATTGAAACGATAAATAAAGATGAAAGATTAAATATTATTAAAGAAAATATAGACAGGTTTTTATTATAGTTTTTAATTTTTCTTTTATGGTTTTTATTAAAACATTATATGGAAAAAGCTTTTTTAGTAGGAATTAACAGGGGTAAAAAAGAACTAAGTTTAGATTCTTTAGAAGAGCTTGCTATGCTTTCAAAAACCGCAGGGGCGCTTAATATAGGGCAGGTTCTGAAAAATGTTAAAAAAATTGACCCTGCTTATTATATAACAAAAGGAATGGCTGATGAATTAAAAGAAATAATACAATTGCTTGATGCGGATATTGTTTTATTTGACGTTGACCTATCTCCTGCACAAGAAAGAAATTTGGCAGATTTTTTTGAAGTAAATGTTTTAGACAGAACAAGGGTTATTCTTGATATTTTTGCAACTCACGCTAAAACAGCGGAAGGCAAGCTGCAGGTTGAACTGGCTTTACTCCAGTATATCTTACCGCGGCTTAAAGGAAGCGCCGATATGCTTTCAAGAACAGGAGCGGGCATAGGAACAAGAGGTCCCGGAGAAACTAAGCTGGAAACCGATAGAAGAAAAGTCAGACTTAAAATAAAACATATTAAAGATAAGCTTGAGCTTGCCAAAAAAACACGTTCTTTACAGAGAACAAGAAGAGAAAAACAAAGATTAGATACCGTCACGCTGGTAGGTTATACTAATTCCGGAAAAACTACACTTTTGCAAGCGTTGACGCATTCTAAAGAGCAAGGCGAAAACAAACTTTTTGCTACGCTTGGAACTAAAATGGAGGCGATTTATGATAAAAACGGAGACAAAAAGGTTATTGTATCCGATACTGTAGGTTTTATACAAAACTTGCCGCTTTTTTTAATAGAATCATTTAAATCTACCCTTGAAGAAGCTGTATTTTCTTCTCTTTTAGTTCATATTGTAGATCCTGCGCAAACCGAAGCAATCATAAAAGCTGAAGAAGTTATTAAAATTTTAGAAAAAATAGGCGCGGGAGAAAATAAAATTATAACGGTATTAAACAAAATAGACCTTATATCCAAAGAGCAGGCGGCTTATTTGAAAAATAAATTTGAACAGATTACGGGAGGAGTCGTTGTACTTATATCGGCTAAAAATCACATTAACTTAGATTTGCTTAAAGATTCAATTTTTAAGTCTTTATTGTGATTTTTTATGTGCGCCTGAAAATTTTTGATTAAATTTTAATAAAAAATTATAATTTAAGATTTATTAATAATTTGTTGTTTTTTTATTATATTGATATAAATAATATTATTTTTGCCCATATATTCTTTATATTTAAGAAATGTAGAGAGTTTTGATTCAATACTTTTTAAGAGCTTTAAAATTCCGCCTGCATATTTAATTTTCACGCCGACATAATCGTTGGAAAACGAAGATACGTATATATTTTTTAATTTAGATGAATATTTTATCATCATTTTCATAAATTTATCTGCATATGCGTATTTAAAGTGTCCTATAAATCTTAGCCTGTAAGTATTATATATTATTTTCTCCGTATTTTTAATTTTCTGTATTTTAAAACCTAAATTTAAAAGTTCTTTTTTTAAATAATTTATATGAATATTAGAGACAAGATTCACATAAAAAAGATTTAAATAAGTCTTTGATTCTATAACTTTAAAAGAATATATGAACTTATTAGCTCTTGAATAAATTTTTTTAAAAAGAATTTTTTTATTTTTTTTATTTTTTGCGATATTTTTTCCTATCAGCAGGGCTACAGTTTTTTGCAGCGCAATCGTTAAATCTTTTTTTATACCCATAGCTTGAATAAACTGTTCATTTTTTTTCTGAACGACGACAAATGTGTTGGCTTTAATGCTGAATGCATAAATATTTTTTAAAAATAGTCCGGATAAAAACAAAAAAGTAAACAAAAGTATTGTCAAAAAAATTAAATTTTGACGAATATTAATGTTGTATATATTAAAAATATTACAATTAAGACAAGATATAAAATAAGAAAATTTTTTAAAATTTTTATTCCGCATTTTAAATCTGCTCCTTTTTTTATATATTTTGCAAATAATCTTAAAATTAATCTTTATTTTATAATTTTAAAAAATATTATATCATAATCAATAAACTATTAAACTATTAAATAAAGATAAATCTTAATCCTGCAATGGAAATTTATTTTATAGATTTCCGCTTTCACAGGAATGACTTGAGAGGATTTATCGTTCCACCAGTCGGGTATCATTCCTGCGCAGGCAGGAATCCAGTATTACTTATCATTGAAATACCATTAATAGTTTCTATTGCAGAATTAAAGATAAAAACTTTGTTTTTCCGTTTTTATTTGTTATAATAATATTTATTAAATATTAAATAAATGGACAGATACTGCAATATTTTAAATTCAATTGTTTACATATTGTGTTATTAAATATTAAATAAGAAATTTTAAAGGGAATTTTAAAATGAACTTCGAAGAACAGAAAAATAACAATTTAAAATTTATAATAAATGACGAATATAAGAAACGCCGTGATGATTCCTATTGTTTTAAGCCGTTTGCCGATATGTACGAGTCTGCAGGGAAGATAGTTATACAAGTCGAATTATCGGGCGTAAAAAAAGAAAACCTGAATATAGAATTGGGTGATGGTTTTATTGAAATTAGCGGAGTCAAGACTAAAGATAAAAATGTAGCGCAAGAAGAAGAAAATTATCAAAGAATGGAAAGGTCATACGGCTTTTTTAAGAGGTTGTTTAATTTGCCTAAAAATATAATAGCGGAAAATATAAATGCCTCGTTTAAAGACGGAGTACTGGATATAACTATTCCAAAGAATACAGATATAAATGCAAAAACAATCAAAATATATTAAAAATAAATTAAGATAAGTTAATAATTTTTTATTAAAGTTTAAAAATAGAAAAATAGAAAAATAGAAAAATAGAAAAATAGAAAGATGCGTCATTAAAATTTTTTATTAAAATTTAAAAACAGGCGGTATAAATTATTATGTTTAATTTAGACAATTATGAAGACAAGCTGTCGGAAAGCGGATACAGAGTCCTTACTATTTCTATAGAAGAATCAAAAAAAAGAAAGCATTACTATCTTGGGTTGGAGCACATATTTTATGCTCTCACCATAGTTGACGAAGATTTAATGAACGATATATTTGAAGACCTTAAAATAGACAAGAAAAAATTACTAAAATTATTCAACGATTATATGATGTCTCAGGAACAGTACATAGGAGAAGGACTCAAAATACCTCTTCAAACCAGGAATATTTTTAAGAGTGCTTATGATTACGCCCAGAGTTCTGGGAGAAATATGATAGACTCTACCGATTTTCTTATGGTAATGTTTCAAGAATCTACTTCGGTTATTGCAAAAGTATTTAATAGTATCGGTATTGATTCCGTAGTTATAGCAGACAAAGTATTTCAAAAAATTAGAGAAAGAAAAAACAGAAGCGATGAAAATAGAAGAAAATACGATCTTCCTTATACTTTAAGACAGCATGCTATTAATTTAAGCAAATTGGCAGTTATGGATAAACTATCGTTAGTTTTTGACAGGGATGCGGAAATTACTAAAGTTATGGAGATATTGTGCCATATAGACAGATCTAATTCCGTTATGATTGTCGGTGAGCCGGGTGTAGGTAAAACCGCAATAGTGGAGGGATTAGCCAGAAAAATAGAACTGGAACCTTACAATGTTCCGCCGAGGCTTAGAAATAAAGTTATAGTAAATCTTCAAATGAATTCGCTTATAGCAGGCACTGTTTTTAGAGGCATGTTTGAAGACAGGATGGAAAAAATAATAAATGAGATTAAATCAAGAAAAAACATTATTCTTTTTGTTGACGAAGTTCATTCAATCATAGGAGCAGGTTCTGCGATAGGAGTACCCAGCGATGCGGCAAATATTTTAAAATCTTCTCTTTCCCGCGGCGATGTTCAGATAATAGGCGCTACGACTTTATCGGAATATAAAGAATATATTGCGGACGATGAAGCTCTTGCAAGAAGATTCAGACTTGTGTATGTTAAAGAGCCGTCAATTGAAAGTACTAAAAGAATTATGTACGGATTAAAAAGAAGATTTGAAGACTCATATAATGTTGAAATAACAAAAGAAGCAATAGACGAATCAATTAATCTTTCATCAAGATACAGCAGGTCATTAAGACTTCCCGATAAAGTAATAGGCTGGTTAGATACTGGATGTGTCAAAGCGGAAATATATTCCGAAGATAAAACCGTGAGGAAAGAAAATATTTATCAGGTCGTATCGCAGGAGACTAATATACCTATTGATTTGATTAAGCGTGATGTACTCGAAAGATTTCAGGATATGGAAGATTTCTTTTCTAAAAGAATAGTCGGACAAACCGAAGGAATAGAATCTCTTGCCAAACATATAAGGCTCAACAAGGGTCCGCTGAAAGAAAATTATGACAGACCCGACGGGGTACTGCTTTTTTTAGGTCCTACCGGTGTAGGAAAGACTGAAACCGCAAAAGCGTTGGCAGAATATATGTTCGGTTCTCCAAAAAATTTGATAAGGGTTGATATGTCAGAGTATAAAGACGGTTCCATTGCGGTAGATAAACTTATAGGAATGCCTCGCGGAATTGTCGGCTCTTCAAGGGGAGGTATTCTTTCCAATCAGGTAAAAGATAATCCTTTTTCAGTTATTTTATTAGATGAAATAGAAAAAGCGAGCGATATGGTCTTTAATCTGTTCTTACAGGTTTTTGACGAAGGATTTTTAACCGACGGAAGAGGGAAAAGAGTATATTTTTCTGATTCTATAATTATAATGACTTCAAATCTCGGTTCGCATGAATTTTCTAGATTTACCAAACCGCTGGGATTTATTGAATCTTCCGATGTTATTAAGTCTATTAAATCTACAATTAACAAAGAAGTTGAGAATCATTTCTCGCCTGAGGTTATTAATAGAATAGATGATGTCGTAATTTTTTCTCCGCTTACAAAAGATGAAGTTAAGAAAATTGCGTTATTGCATATAGAAAGCATTAATAGAAGCATGGCTAATTATGAAAAATCATTAATCGTATCAGACGATGCGTTGGATAAACTTGTTGAACTCGGCTTCAGTGCTAAATACGGAGCAAGATTTTTAAAAAGAACAATGGACGATATAATAAAAGTTCCCCTTACATTAAAATGGAACGACGGATACAGGTTTATCGCCGAATTAAAAGACGGTAAAGTGCATGTTGAAGCTGATAAAAATTATAAAAAAGAAAAGTTAAACAATAATAAAAGTATGCTAATTAAAGAAACTATTGGAGAGGAGCCCGACTATGTTTGAAGAATCTAAAAATGATGACGGTAAGGATAGAACGGATAAACATACGGATAAGAATGATAGCGATAGCCCTGAAGGAAAAAGTTTTAAAGTTGTTGATAAAAGATTATTTTCAAAAGACGGTACGTCTAATAAAGACAGCGGGCAGGAAATTAAAACTAAAAATGATACAGAAAAATCTGAATCTGCGCATAGTAATATTTATGAAGAAAAAAATATAGAAAGCGAAAAAACAAGAACGGAATCATATGATAATACCAAAAGTGAAATAATCGGCGATAACAAGAAAAGCGAATTTAGCGCAATTGATAATAACGATAATAATATGGACGAATTAAAAGCGGATTTTTCTACTTTTGTTTATTCTCTTAACGCTCAAGCTTTATTCTATCTTGGGAAACTTCCAAATCCTATGACCGGAAAATATGAAAAAGATTTAAAAACGGCAAGATATTTGATTGATACGATAGATATGCTTTTTAATAAAACAAAAGGTAATCTTGATGAAAATGAGTCAAAATTAATTACAAATATACTATATGATTTAAAAATGTTTTATGTTAATGAAAAATAAGATTTCAAAAATTAGTTGTATAATTCAATAAAAGGATTAATTCAACCGGGGGTATTATGGATTACGTAAATTTAGGCATACTTATAGTTACTCTTGGCTTTGTCATCGGGGTTTATGTTCATACTGACAAAAAGATTGGTAAATTGTCGGATGAAATTAAGGAAGTAAATAAAAATCTTTCCGATAAAATAGATGCAAACAACAAAGCTTTAACAGATAGGATGGATAGATTATACGACATACTGGTTCATATGGGGTTTAGAGACAAAGGATATAGAGATAAAGCAGCAAATGAATAAGAATCCAATTTAAACCATAGTTCCGGAATTGTCGCTCAGCATTTTTGTAATGCTAATTATTTAATAAAATTAATAAGTTATAAAAACACAGAACAGGACTGAAAATCCTCATATGCGTTTTTTGCTTAAGCTTAGACAAATTTTACTTTTACGGAGAAGTTTTAAATGAGATTAGACAATTTCACTATAAAATCGCAAGAAGTTATTGAATTAACAATAAATACCGCAAAAGAATCTAAAAATCCCGAAATTACCGATTTGCATTTGCTTTTTGCTATTTTAAGCTATGATGACAGTATGGCTGTGTCTTTATTTAAAAAAGTAGGAGCAGACACGAATAAAATATTAAACGATGTTGAAAGCGCTCTCTCGTCCCTCGCTTCTGTTCAAGGAGGAGCCTTAGAGCCTAATTTTTCTTCCTCAATGCGATTAATACTGGATTTTGCCGATAAAGACAAGACCAATATGAAAGACGATTATGTTTCCGTTGAGCATTTAATTCTTGCTCTTTTTGACGTAAGAGATACAAAATCTTTTGATATTTTAAAAAATAACGGATTAAATAGAGATATTGTTCTTAAAGCGCTCTTAGAAATAAGAGGCAACTCTAGAGTATCCGACCAAAACCCCGAAGATAAATATCAATCTTTAGAAAAATACACGGTAAACTTGACAAAAATGGCAAGAGCCGGAAAAATTGACCCTGTTATAGGCAGAGACGATGAAATTAGAAGGCTTATGGAAGTTCTTTCAAGAAGAACTAAAAATAACCCTGTACTGATAGGAGATCCAGGAGTCGGCAAAACTGCTATAGTAGAAGGATTAGCAAGGAGAATTGCGGACGGAGACATCCCTGAAATTTTAAGAGACAAAACGGTATTATCGTTAGACTTAGGATTATTGATAGCGGGAGCTAAATATAGAGGTGAATTTGAAGATAGGCTTAAAGCGGTTGTCAAGGAAATAACCTCTTCCGAAGGGAAAATTATAATATTTATTGATGAACTTCATACGCTTGTCGGCGCCGGCAAAACCGAAGGCGCTATGGACGCGTCTAATCTTTTAAAACCTGCTCTTGCAAGAGGCGAGCTGCGGGCTATAGGGGCAACGACACTTGATGAATATAGAAAGTATATAGAAAAAGACGCCGCTTTAGAGAGAAGATTTCAGCCTGTTTTTGTAGATGAGCCGTCAGTAGAAGATACAATAGCTATTTTAAGAGGTCTCAAAGAACGCTATGAGGCTTACCACGGTATAAGAATTAAGGATTCGGCTATAATTGCGGCGGCTACGCTTTCTCACAGATATATAACAGACAGATTTCTGCCTGACAAAGCAATAGATTTAATTGACGAATCCTCTGCTAAACTCAGGATAGAAATTGATTCTTTGCCTACCGAAATTGATGAAATACAAAGAAAAATTATTAAAATTAAAATAGAACAGGAAGCGTTAAAAAAAGAAAAAGATAAAGAATCTAAAAAAAGATTAAACGATTTAGACAAAGAACTTGCCGATTTAGAAGAAGAATTCAATGGGAAAAAAGCAAAATGGCAAAACGAAAAAAGATTTAATCAAAAAGATAGGCGATGTTAAAAAAGAAATAGATTCAGTGAGAACATTGGAACAAAAATTTGAAAGAGAGGGCGATTACGAAAAAGTTGCCGAAATTAGATACGGTAAACTAAACGAATTAGAAAAAAAAATGGTTGAATATAATAATTCTTTAATAGAACTTCAAAAAAACGGAGGCATATTAAAAGAAGAAGTTGATTCGGAAGATATAGCAAAAGTCGTTGCAAAATGGACGGGGATTCCTGTAACAAAATTACTGGAAGGAGAAAAAGAAAAACTTTTATTAATAGAAGAGCATCTGCATAAAAGAGTTATATCGCAAGATGAAGCTATAAGCAGCGTTGCTAATACCATAAGACGTTCAAGGGCGGGTCTTTCAGATACTAAAAAGCCTATGGGGTCTTTTATATTTTTAGGACCGACAGGAGTCGGAAAAACTGAGCTTGCAAAAGCTTTAGCCGAATTTTTGTTTGACGACGAAAATAATATTGTAAGAATAGATATGTCGGAATATATGGAAAAACATTCGGTATCAAGATTAATAGGCGCTCCTCCCGGCTACGTCGGATACGAAGAAGGCGGACAATTGACTGAAAGCGTCAGGAGAAGACCTTACAGTGTTATTTTATTTGATGAAATAGAAAAAGCGCATCAGGATGTTTTTAATATTCTTTTACAGCTGCTTGATGACGGACGTCTTACGGACGGACAGGGAAGAACCGTTGATTTTAAAAATACTATTATAATTATGACTTCTAATATCGGTTCCGATGTTATTCAAAATTATAGTGGGAAACAATATGAAGAAATGAAAAATAATGTGATGGGACTTTTGAAAAATTATTTTAAACCCGAATTTCTTAATAGATTAGACGATATTATAATATTTCATTCGCTTAGAGAAGAAGACATCTTTAAAATAGTTGAAATTCAGCTTATTAATCTTGCCGCATTATTAAAAGAAAAAAGTATTGATATTGAATTTACGGATAATTTGAAAAAATTTATTTCTATGGAAGGCTATGACCCCGTGTTTGGCGCAAGACCTTTAAAAAGAGCAATAAAGGCTTATATTGAAGATAAACTTGCATTAGAACTTCTTTCGTCTAAAATTGTTCAAAATGATTCAATAATTGCAGATTATGATGAAAATAATAATGAAGTTATTTTTATTAAAAAAAATGTCTAAAGGAATAATAAACAAGATATTAAAATATATATATATTAAATCTTAATCCTGAATCCTGTAATAGATTTTTTATTCTGGATAAACGCTTCGCCATAAACGGCTTGCGTTTATATGGCTTATAGCCTCGTGAACAGAAACGTCATACGTTTCTATCTTCGGAACTTCCCTGCTTTCGCAGGAATGACTTTTATTAAACTTATTGTCAAAATGACAATCATGTGCCGATATCTTGTTGTCATTTTGACAATTTTGTTTTAAATTATTATAATAAATAAATAAAATTAAATTTATAAAAACCTATTTTTAAAAATAAATAAAAGATGTGTTTTAAATTAAGTATTTGATTATACTATATTTTAGGCAAAAATGGACAGATTTAAATTTGTCCATTTTTATAGCTAATTTCTTAAAAATTAATTAATTTATTATTGGCATAAAAAATGCATATATTAATATTGAATAAAAAATGTTAATATAGAAATTAAAATTACTACTAATTATGCTGATGAATGTTATTTATGTTATTCAAAATTAATGTATATTTTATTTTTAAATTAACTTTACGGAGGTTTTCAGAGTTATGAAATTAAAGTTTAAATCCGATACTAAGATTATTGGTGCAGCCGTTGCGGTTTTTATTGGTTTAATAGCTGGGATTATTATTACGGCAAACTTGCATTTGCTTCAAAAATCAAATGCCGCGACAAATCCGCCGTTAATTTACACGACAAAAAATTCTGTGATGCCTGCTCAAAGCGGACCTAAAAATTTTATTGCTCTAATAAAGCAAGATAAACCTTTTGTGGTTAACATTAGAACAACTCAGCAAGTAAAAGGCGGACCGTTTGCTATGTATCAAAATCCGTTCGGAAATAAACCAAATCCGTTCGGCAAATTTTTTCATAATTTTTTTAACAATCAGCCTCAATCTTCATATACTGAAGAAAGCCTCGGTTCGGGGGTTATCATCAGCAAGAACGGTTATATTATAACGAATAACCATGTTATAAAGGGAGCAACTAAAATATATGTTAAACTTTATAACGGCAGAACTTATAAGGCGCGCGTAATCGGCAAGGATCCGCAGGTTGACCTTGCTCTATTAAAGATTCATACAGGCAGGCAGCTTCCTGCGGCGGTATTGGGCGACTCTTCAAAGTCTCAAATAGGTGAATGGGTTCTTGCTATAGGAAATCCTTTCGGTCTCGGCTGGACTGTAACCAACGGTATCATAAGCGCTAAAGGACGCGCAATAGGCGGTCCGTATGAAGATTTTATACAGACAAATGCAGCTATTAATCCGGGCAATAGCGGAGGTCCGCTTATTAATATGAAAGGGCAGGTTGTCGGAATAAATACTGCAATAATAAAAGGTGCGCAGGGAATCGGGTTTTCCATTCCTATAAATGTAGTAAAACAAGTTCTGCCTGAACTAGAAACCGGAAAAATTACTAGAGGGTGGCTCGGGATAGAAATTCAGCAGATAACCCCTTCTTTAAAAAAGGCGTTTAATTTAAATACCACTTACGGAGCTTTAGTATCTTCTGTTTTACCAAACAGCCCAGCATCAAAAGCAGGATTGAAGAGCGGAGATATTATAATTAAATATAATAATGCCAAAGTTAAAGAAATGTCTCAATTACCATGGCTTGTGGGCAATACTAAACCTGGGTCAACAGTTCCTATTGAAATTATAAGAAACGGAAAAAAAATAAATCTCAATATTACCGTCGGAAATTGGAAAAGTCCTAAAAATATATTTAAAGTAAAAAAAGTTATAACCGACAAGTTTGGAATAGGCGTTGTTCCGTTAAATGCCGTAAATATGCAAAAATATGGAC
>DAHXMB010000116.1:0-7629 GCA_027365695.1 Candidatus Acididesulfobacter sp.
GATTTGAAGAATAAATTTGCGATTTTAAAAGAAAAGTATATTGATTTAAAAAAATCATTGAATGAAAATGTAAAATTATTAACAGAAAAAAAATCTATACAGAGCGGGATTTCAAAAAAAGAATTATATCATATATATGAAAATAGTTTTGATATTTCAATATTGGATATTGCTTTAAATGGATTAATTAAAGATAATTTGATTATTGCCGAAGATGGTAATATTTTTATAACCGGCAGGGGAAAAAATACAGAAAATGAATTATCGGAAGAATACAATGAATTGATAGCTAAAATTGAAAATATTATTAAATCTTCAGGTAACAGCGTTCCTTCTCCTGACGAAATAGAAAAAAAATTAGATATAAATAAAAAGCTGTTAAATTTTCTTATTAGCATTATGGTTAAATCTAATAAATTAGTTAAAATAAAAATTGATTTATATTATTTAAAAGATCAAATTGATTTGATTCAAAGAGGATTGAGCGATTTTTTTAAAATAAACGATAAACTTGAGCCTAAAGATATTAAAGATATTGCAGGAGTGTCTCGGAAATATGCTATACCTTTGTTAGAATATTTTGACGGCGTAAGATTTACCGTTAAGAAAGATAATTATAGAATAAAATCTTCCAATTAAGAATAAAATCAGGGTTATTTTTATTTAGTTGAGTTAAAAAATTAATTAGTATATAATATAGTAATTAATGTATCGATTAGCTGACTATTTAGCTGACTATTTAAGAGATTGCTTAAATTGTAAAAAATATAATATATATAATTTATTTATTGTATAACAATTTATTATAAAAAAAATAATATTAAAAATCAAAAATGCCTTATAAAGACCTGCACGATTTTATTAATTTTCTCGATAAAAACAATGATTTAAAAAGAATCAGCATACCTGTAAACAGAGTTTTAGAAATTCCTGAAATAGCCGACAGAATTGTTAAACAGGAAGGACCCGCGTTATTATTTGAAAATGTTAAAGGATTTAAATTTCCCGTATTAATTAATATGTTCGGTTCCCATAAAAGAATTTTGCAGGCTTTTGAAGTTGAAAGCCTTGACGATGTCGGAAAGCGTGTCTCTGAAATTATTGATCCCGAAATACCTACAAATTTTTTTGAAAAAATAAAATCTTTATCAAAATTAAAAAAATTGGCGGATTATATGCCAAAAATAGTAAAAACAGGTAAATGCAAGGAAGTTATAATAAAAAATCCTCCGCTGCTTGATATTCTGCCTGTTCTCAAAACATGGCCCGAAGACGGCGGTCCTTTTATCACATTGCCGTTAGTTTTTACTAAAGACCCTGAATCTAATGCCGTAAATGTCGGGATGTACAGAATGCAGGTTTATGACGACACGACTTGCGGAATGCACTGGCATATTCATAAAGACGGCGCAAGGCATTTTAGAAAATATAAAGAGCTTGGCAAGAAGATTCCTGTTTCCGTAGTTTTAGGATCAGATCCTGCCGTTATTTATTCTGCCACCGCCCCGCTTCCTCCCGATATTGAAGAAATGATGTTTGCCGGTTTTTTGAGAGAAGAAGCGGTAGAATTGGTAAAATGCGAAACTAACGATTTACATGTTCCTGCTAATGCAGAATTTGTCATTGAAGGATATATTGACCCTGAAGAAGATTTAAAAATTGAAGGTCCTTTCGGCGACCATACAGGTTATTATTCATTGGAAGATTATTATCCTGTTTTTCATGCAACATTAATATCTCATAGAAAAGATGCTATTTATCCTGCTACTATCGTCGGAAAACCTCCCATGGAAGATTGCTATATAGGCAAGGCAACCGAACGATTTTTTTTGCCGGCGATTAAAAAAATATTTCCTGAAATTGTTGATATTAATTTGCCCTTTGAAGGTATTTTTCATGACCTCGCTTTTATAAGCATTAAAAAAAGCTACCCGGGGCATGCAAAAAAAATAATGCACGGTATATGGGGATTGGGTCTTATGATGTTCACAAAAATCATAGTTGTTCTTGACGAAGATGTTAATGTTCAGAATCAAGGCGAAGTAATATGGAGGCTTTGCAATAATATAGACCCAAAACGCGATGTTTCTTTTGTTGAAGGACCTATTGACGTTTTAGAGCATGCTTCGGATATTCCTAATTACGGTTCTAAAATGGGAATAGACGCAACAAAAAAATGGGCATCCGAAGGTTATAAGAGGAAATGGCCGGATGATATAGTTATGTCTGCGGAAATGAAAAAATTAGTCGACGATAGATGGAAAGAATACGGTTTTTAGGCAAAATTATTGCCTAATCCTCTTCAATTTATCGGAGAGACGCAGGCAATGTTATATCTAATTATTCTTTATTCTTGTATTTCTTATGATATCAAAAAAAATTAAAAATACATTAGAACTTGTAAAATTTTCCCATACAATATTTGTTCTTCCGTTTGCTTTAAGCGCATTTTTGCTTGCTTTTTATGCAAAATTCCCGTTAGAAATAAATACGGGATTTTTTTATGATAAAATATTGTGGGTTATAATCGCTATGGCATCCGCAAGAAGCGGGGCAATGGCTTTTAACCGCATCATAGATGCTAAAATAGATGCTCTTAACGATAGAACTAAGTCAAGGACGCTTCCAAAAGGCGAACTTTCGGCGGCATACAGTATAATTTTTGGATTATTGTCTTATGCCGTATTAGTATTTTCTGCGCATGAGCTTAATTTCTTATGTTTTGTTTTGTCGCCCTTTGTAATCCTTTTTATTACTTTTTATTCATTTACGAAGAGGTTTACCTTTTTTTCGCATTTTGTTCTTGGAGCCAGCATGGCGTTTGGTCCTATAGGCGCATGGATTGCGGTAACAGGCAGTATCGATTATAAAATTATAATACTTGGAACTGCAATATTATTATGGGGAGCGGGTTTTGATATATTATATGCTATAATGGATTATGATTTTGATGTTTCGCACGGTCTTTTTTCCGTGCCGGCTAAATTCGGAATTAAAAATTCGGTTATAATTGCAAGAGTTCTCCATTTTATAACGCTTTTTCTCCTTGTTTATATTTATTTTATATTTAATCTAAATTATTTATATATTGCAGGATTATTTTTGATTGCAGGATTTTTTATTTATGAACATTATTTAATTTATAAAAGTTTAAAAAATATAGATATGGCGTTTTTTAATATGAACGGATATATCTCATTAAGCTTTTTTTTGTTTATAACCATGAGCGTTTTTAGTAAAATATTTTTTCAATGAATTAAAAATTATTGAGTAAATATGAATTATTAAATATATTATATTGTATTAAATTTATAATTATTAATACTTAATTTATAAGTAATATAAGTAATATAAGTAATATAAGTAATTTATAATTCACAAGTAATTAACTTAGCTATATTTGACTTATATTTGATAAAATTGATAAGTATTAATGTGTAAGGTGCAAATAATTAATAATAATTTTAAAATTTAAGTTTAAAATATGAAAAAAGAATCGTATATAGTCGCAATTACAGGAGCCTCAGGTTCTATATACGGTTTTAAACTTTTATACGAATTAATAAAGCATAATTTTTATGTTTATCTGATTATTTCAAAATCCGCTTTCAAAGTTATAAAAGATGAATTAAATATGTTTAGCGGTATAAATTTAGACAATGAAAATAAAAATGGCGCAACGAGTACAAACTATATATATAATAATAATGTATATAGCGAGATTAAATTAAAATTTAATATAGACGATAAAAATAATTATGAATATTTAGACGAAATGTTTATTGAATCAAAAATATCGAGCGGTTCTGCTTCTGGCATTAAAGGAATGGCTGTTATTCCCTGTTCTATGGGTAGTTTATCAAGAATTGCAAACGGGAGCTCAGGAAATTTAATTGAAAGGGCATCGGATGTTATCCTTAAAGAGCGCAAAAAGTTGATTGTCTCCCCTAGAGAAACTCCTTTAAACGATATACATCTAAAAAATATGCTTTCTTTAAGCAGATCAGGAGCTATAATATTACCTCCGATGCCTGCTTTTTATAATAAACCTGAAAGTATTGACGATATGGTTGATTTTATTACAGGAAAAATAATGGATTCATTTGGAATTGAAAATAATATCTATAAAAGATGGGAAGACTAATAATAATTAATTAATATAATTTTAAATATAAAAATAACTGATATATTTATAAAATAATGAATAAAATAAAATATTAATAAAAAAAATAGTAAAATAATAATGACAAACTTTGAAATTATTAAAAATAAAGTTTATAATAATATAAGGATAAGTGATGAAGACGGTTTATTTTTATTTTCTTCTAATGATATTTTGACGATAGGGGAACTTGCAAATTATAAAAATTTTAAAATAAATGGTGATAATGTATATTATATTGTAAATATTCATATTAATTATACTAATATTTGTGTTAATCAATGCGCTTTTTGTGCTTTTTACAGAAAAGAAGACCAGAAAGACGCATATGTTTTTAATATAGATGAAATAATTAATTTTATAAGGTCTTATTCTAATGAAAATAATTTTAAAGAAATACATATAGTCGGAGGTCTTCATCCGTCTCTGCCATATCAGTATTATCTTGAAATGCTTTCAAGAATAAAAGAAAATTTTCCTTATGCTAATATCCAAGCCTTTACCGCAGTTGAAATAGATTATCTATCTAAAATTTCAGGATTATCTATTGAAAATGTTCTGACTGATTTGAAAAATAATGGATTAGGAAGTCTTCCCGGGGGAGGAGCCGAAATCTTTAATAATAATTTAAGAAAAAAATTGTGTCCGCAGAAAATAAATGCGGAAAAATGGATAGAAATTCATAAAACAGCCCATAATCTTGGTATACGGTCAAATGCATCAATGCTTTACGGAGTGAAAGAATCTTATATGGATAGAATTAATCATTTGAAAATTTTAAGAGATTCCCAAGATATTACAGGAGGTTTTCAATCTTTCATTCCATTCGCTTTCCAGCCTAAAAATACCGCAATAAAAAATTCTAATAAAACTTCAGGTTATGATGATTTAAAAGTTATAGCCGTCTCTAGACTTTATTTAGATAATTTTAAGCATATAAAAACATTTTTTGTTAATTTAGGTATAAATTTAGCTCAGGTTTCTTTGTCTTTTGGGGCAGACGATATTGACGGAACTCTAATAAAAGAGAATATATCTCATAGCGCAGGAGCCGATACGGATGATGGCTTAAGCGTTAAGAGACTAAAAAAAATTATTGAAGAAACCGGAAAAATTCCAACGGAGCGGGATACTTTCTATAATATTATGACTTAATATTATAGTTTAATTTATTTAAATATTATACTTTTCGCAATTGCTAATATAACTTAAAAATTTACAAAAAGTATTGTTTTGGATTTATTAGATATTATCATATTAAATAAAATTATGCTTATAAATTTCAATTAAAAATATAAGATTATTTGTATAATTAATTTAATAAATTAGGAGGCAAGTCATGTTTAAAACAAATGAATTTATTTTTTATCCCGGTTATGGGGTGGGAATTATTAAGGAAACTACAGTGCAAAAAGTAGGGTCGGTTGAAATTTCATTTTATAATATTGTTGTAATTGAAAACAATATGAAAATTATGGTTCCTGTGAAAAATTCCGACGAAGTAGGTTTAAGACCGTTAATGACTATGGAAGATATTAAAAAAGTGTTTGATGTTCTTGAATGTAAAGAAGACAAGCATTCTTTTTCTAAAAAAGAATCTTGGAACAAAAGATATAACGGATATAATATCAAATTATGCTCTTCATGCTTATTTGAAGTAGCGGAAGTTTTAAGAGACCTTTATATATTAAAAGCCGCAAAAGACCTTTCTTTCGCCGAAAAGAAAATGTTTGAAAAGGCAAAACATTTAATAGTTACAGAAATATCTACAGTTACCCAGAGACCTTTCAGTTATGTTGAAGACCAGATTAAAAGAATTTTTATATAATAAAAAATTTAGCGTATCTTTATAATACCTAAAAAAACTGTTATACTAAGAAACAGTGAGTCTACCAAACGAAGCGAAGCGAAGTACGGCGAAGCTCATTTATTGATAAATAGTTCGCAAATATCGGTGGCAATGTCCATTTATCTATTATTTTATCTATTATTTTATCTATTATTTTATCTATCTAACTAATTAATTGGTTAATCAAATAATATAATATGAATTTTATAAAAAAGAAACCTATTTTTTTTGTCAGATTATTGCTTATTTTAATATCGTCTATTTTAGGTTTTTTGATAGGCAAAGAATATTGGCATAATGATTTTTTAGCTTACGTCGGACTCTTATTCGGGTTTACAATAGGATTTATAGTTGTTACGTTGGAAAAAAGTATGGAAAATATCTCTACGAGGAAGATATTGAGCGGGGGCATAGGATTATTTATTTCTCTTTATGTAATTAATTATTTAACTTATAAATTATTTAAAACTTTTTTCACAAGCGGTGTATTAGGATATGCGTCTTACGCATTTATAAATTTTGTTGCAGGCTATATAGGATTAATTATAGGACTCAGGGCTAGCGAAGAAGTTATTGCATTAGCTGCTAAATCTTATTTGGGCGGGTCTTTAAACGGTTTTCCGAAAAGTGAGATAAATTCAAATATATCTGATGAAATTAAAATCATAGATACCAGTTCTTTAATTGACGGACGCATACTAGACGTGGCGAAGACCAAATTTATAGAAGGTACGTTTGTCATTCCGACATTTGTTCTGCACGAACTTCAGCACATAGCAGACTCGCAGGATCCTCTCAAAAGAGTTAAAGGCAGAAGAGGTCTTGATATGTTAAATGAAATGAGGGAAGATAAAAATATTAATATAGAATTTATAGATAAAGATTATCCAAAAATTAGAGAAGTCGATGCAAAATTGACGGCTCTTGCAAAAGAAATGGATGCGAAAATTATTACGAATGATTTTAATTTAAACAAAGTAGCTCAGGTTCAAAATATTCAGGTGCTAAATATTAACGACCTTGCAAAAGCTCTCCGTCCTATTTTGCTTCCAGGAGAGACTATGAATATTCTAATCGCAAAAGAAGGAAGAGAAAAAAATCAAGGGATCGGTTATATGGATGACGGTACAATGATAGTCGTCGAAGATGCTATAAGATTAGTCGGCACAGAATTAGAAGTTATGGTCACCAGTATTTTGCAAACTTCAAGCGGAAGAATGATTTTCGCTAAAATAAATTATGACAGGGAAAGAGTTTAAATAAACGGATATAATAAATAAATCAATATAATATAAATAAAAAAATTAACATAAAAATTAAATTAATAATTAATAACCGTTTAAGCTGATAAATGAAAATAATGCATAATAATAATATAAACAATGATAGTAATAGCAGCAATAATAATAATAAATACGACAATAATAACGATAACGGCAAACCGCACTCTAATATTATCGTTGTTATTAATGCTATTCTCGGCGCTGATATTAATATTATTATTAATTTTATAATTATTATCGTTAATGCTATTATTTTTGCCGTTATCGTTATTATTGTCGTATTTATTATTATTATTGCTGCTATTACTATCATTGTTTATATTATTATTATGCAT
>DAHXMB010000125.1:0-5487 GCA_027365695.1 Candidatus Acididesulfobacter sp.
AACGGATATTCTAAAATCGTAAAACCTTAAAAAAATAACATAGAATATCTATTTTAGCATAAAGTAACGACCTGACTTTTTCGTCGGTGAAAATAGGAATTTTAATTCGGTGTTTTTGGTATTATACATTCGGTGACGATAGTATATTCCGCTGTAAAAATAAAAAAACCTACGAAACGGGTGTAGTGCCTCGTAAAAAAGTTAAACCATTATTATATGCGGGTTGTAGAGGCTAAAGGGATGAAGTCGGGAAAATAAGGTTAATGCCTTATTGCCAGATAATCAAGCCTGTCTGAGCCTGATTCTGTCCGATATTTTTAGATAAAAATACTTTGCGGATTATTTGTTTTAATTAATAAAATCTACATATATTATGGCATTTATTGAGAAATTCTTACATAAATATGGCGGCATTATTTTATAAATAAATAATAAATAAACTAATTTAAAGAATTTTATATAATAAACGGAAAGTCTGAATAAAAAGTCTGAATAATTGGAAAGTTTTTGTAAATTTATCACAAATTTATTATAATAAACTCTTATAAATAGCGCACATATCTTCATCTTTAAATTTTTTGTATCCAAAAATATATGAATTATCTATAGTACATGTTAACGGGCAAAATGTTTTAAATTCTTCGGATAATTTAACCGCAAACCCTAAATCTTTTTGCATGTGTTTGTAAGGAAAATTTGGTTCGTAATTGTTATTTATAATATTTTTTCCTTTTAATTGAAACATAGGGTTTTCAAAAGCTCCGGAGTTTACAATATTATATATGATATTTTTATCTAGTCCTATTTTATCTGCTAAAGCGAACCCTTCCGCTAAAGCGCCCATGGTGATTCCCATAATCTGGTTATTTATAATTTTTAAATATGATGCCTTGGGAGCATCTCCTAAGTATTCTATTTTTTTCCCTATCATATTAAAATATTTACCAGACATATCAAATGCTTCTTTATCGCCTGCAGCCAAAATTATGAGTGAAGCTTCTTTTGCCGGAATTTTACTGCCAATAACAGGAGCTTCTAAAAATAAAGAAGATTTAGATTTAACTCTTTCGTAAAGTTTGCAAGAACAATCTGGTTCTATAGTGCTCATATTTATCACTATCTTTTTTTCATGCAAACCGTTTAGTAAACCGCTATTACCTTCTGTTATGCTTGAAACCGCTTTTGAATCTGAAAGCATTAAGATTATAATATCGGATTTTTCGGCTATTTCTTTTGGCGAGTTCAAAAATAAAGCTCCTTTTTCTATATGCTCTTTTGCTTTTTCTTTTGTTCTGTTGTAAACATTAAGTTCAACCTCGTTTTTTAATAAATTCAAAGCCATAAAGCTTCCCATTATTCCTAATCCTATAAAGCCTATCTTCATAATATGCCCCCTTTATCGTTAATTTATAATTAATTAATAGTCAATATTTTTTATTGTTTAATGTAATTTTAGCTTTAAATTTTAGATAGTAATTCTATCTGTTCTTCATCGTCAATTTTGCTTCCCCTTGCGGTATTAATAAATTAAACACACCTTAGATTTGAGTCCAGTTTTTGTAAAGTAGCATAACAAATTGCTTTTTACAGCGGCCAAGAGCTTTTTAAAATCAATGTATATAATTCAGTCAATATATTTAAATACTACATATATTATACAAGACATTTTATAAAAGTTATTAACAAACATAAAAATTTGCTTGACATAACTTTTATAAGTTATATAATTAGCATACTAACCGTTTAGTATATAATTTTATTTATAAATTATAAGATTTACTTATTTATTTATTATAAGTTATTTATTATAAGTTATTTATTATAAGCTTATAATAAAATTGTTTTTATAGTCAATAGATTTATTAAGTTAATTGATTTATTAATTTATACCTTAAGTCACCGTTAGAAGCTATTAAAATTGTTTCAACATGTAATAAATACAGGATTACCGCTTACGCGAGAATGACACCCGTCGGGTGAAAAGTTAAATCCCCACATTGTCATTCCTGCGAAAGCAGGTATCCAGAAAAGAAATTTCTAACGGTGATTTAAGGTTATTAAGGTTATATTATATTGCAGCGTCAATTTAATTTTCAAACTTAAATAGGAGACAATCTATTATGGAACTATTTGAAGCCTTGCTTACACGTGCATCTAAAAGAGATTTTGAAGACAAGCCCGTGCCGAAAGAAACGATAGATAAAATTTTATCTGCTTCTTTAAGGGCGCCTTCCTGGGCAAATTCCCAGCCGTGGGAAATAGCCGTTTCTACAGGTAAAACAAGCGAATTTATCAAGAAAAGGGTCAATAAGCTCGCATCGGAGGATAATCCCGGAAATCCTGATTTTCCGTTTCCTATATCTTGGCCTGAAAAGCAAAACGCTAATATGTTTGAAGCGGGAAAATTATTATACGAATCCTTAGATGTTTCAAGGGACGATGCCGCAAAGAGAAAAGAAATAGCTTTATATAATTATAATTTTTTTGGTTCTCAAACGGCAATATTTATATATATGGATGAAAAATTGGGGCTCTGGTCTGCTCTCGACTCGGGGATGCTCATTCAAAATATTCTCTTAGGCGCGCATGCCGCGGGTCTTGGCGCCTGTCCGCAGGCTTATTTAGTTGTATATCCCGATGTGTTAAGAGAAATATTCAATCTGCCTGAAAGCAAAAAATTTCTTCTGGGCATTTCTATAGGATATTATAAAAAGGATAGCGCCGCCAATAATATGCAGACAGCCAGAGTTGAATTAAAAGATGCGGTGAAATATTATGATTAAAAATGATTAAATAATCGAATATTATAATTTAATATTATGATTGATGAATTTTTTTTAAAATTAAAGTATTTTAATTAAAGAGGTACGTACTATGGATCACGAACGTAAAGTAGATATTACGGACTTATGTTCTAGCTGCTGTCTTTCGATGGTAAAGGTATCCAAAGAGCTTAAAGATATGCAAAGCGGGGATGTTTTGTTAGTTTTTTCGGATGAAATTTCTAATTTAGATAAAGTTTCTATGAAATATAATGTTTCTGCTTTTTGCAGGCAGTCAGGAGATGAACTTATTAGTTGGGAAACATCAGGAGAAGAAGACACGCTTGCATTTTATATTAAAAAAAGATAATTTATTAGAAAAATGAAGAATAGAGAAATTAAAAGAAAAGAAATTATAGATGTAATCTTTGAGCTTATGCTGTCTAAAGGCTATGAAGGCACGTCTGTTCAGGATATTACCGATAAAATAAATGCCACTAAAGGCTTATTTTATCACTATTTTGACTCTAAAAAAGATGCCGCCGCCGCAGTTATAGAAGAAGCGATAAAACCCGCCTATAATGAATTCTGGAGTCATACATGGAATGAGCTGTACGGCGGCGGAGAGAATCCCTTAGAAAATATCATCGCCGTCGTTGATAAACTTTATGAAAAAAAAGCGGGGGATTTTTCAGAGACAGGCTGCCCTCTCGGAAACCTGATTCTTGAATTATCCACAAAAGACTTATATCTTTCCCGGCTGACCGATGAAGTTATTCTTTTATGGCATGTACACATTGAAAAGACATTGCTCAAAGCGAAGGAAAAAAGAATTATCGCAGAGGATGCCGATGTAATTAACATCAGTAATTTTATAATAGCGGGAGTTGAAGGATGCGTTATGCTTTCTAAATCAAAACATAACAAAGAAGTGTTAAAAGGGTGTTTTGATATCTTAAAAAACTATATCAGGTCTTTGCAATTACAATAAACATAATAAATCAGTCAGCGAATATTATACAGGGAGATAGTTATGGATAAGGTACTTGTTACAGGCGGGAACGGACATCTCGGTTATAATCTTATAAAGCTTTTAGTTGACAGGGGTTATAAAGTAAGGACATCCGTAAGGGACAAAACAGATTTTAAGAAAGTAGGGCATTTGCAGAGCCTTAACGTTGAAATAGTTGAGATGGATCTTATGAAGCCTGAAACAATGTATCCTGCAGTGAAAGGGGTTGACGGGGTTTTTCATGTTGCAAGCCCTTTTAAGATAATTTCAAAAAAACCAGAAGAAGAAGTAATAGACCCTATCGTAAACGGATATTTGAATATCTTGAAGGCATCAAAGGACGAAGGAGTCAAGAAGTTTATTTTAACTTCAAGCGTTGTTGCAATCGGCACAATATGTTCCGGTGAAAACCCGCTAACGGAAGAGACATGGAATAAAAAACCGGTTAATCCGTATAGCAAGGCTAAAACGCAGGCAGAAAAAATAGCGTGGGATTTTTCCAATACAAATAGTCTGAATATGATTGCAATATTGCCTGCTACAATAATCGGACCATATTTCCACAGACATACGCCTTCTACTATTTTATTTGAACGGCTGCTTAAAGGGGAACTGCCGTTCATTTTGCCGTTTACATTTAATTTTGTTGACGTAAGGGATGTCGCAAAAATACATCTATCAGCTTATGAGGATAAAAATGCAAAGGGAAGATATATAGTGTCTAATAAAACTTTATCTTTATCCGAACTGTTCCAAATTGTGCATTCAATATATCCTGACATTAAAATACCCGGGCGTAAATTGTCAAATAACCTGCTCTATGTAGCTCCGCTGTTTGATTATATATATTCGGCATTTACAGGCAAGGAACGCCTGTTGAGTTTAGATTTAATTAAAGAATATGCCAATAAAATTCAATCGTATTCAAATGAAAAAATTGTCAAAGAGTTTAGTTTTAGCCCTATACCGATAGAAGAAACAATTAAAGATACAATTGAATGGATGGTAAATGCTAATAAATAAAGATAAATGAAATCAGAGGAAAATCACTTGGATAATCTAACATTGGATTGCGCGGATACAAGAAAATATCTCCAATCAAGCACGTATATTGATTTCAATCACCCTGTTGTTGCAAATAAAGCGGCGGATTTGGCTAATGGATCTAAAAACGAAGAGGAAATTGCCGAAGCCTGTTTCAAGTTTGTAAGGGATTCTATCAAACACAGCTGGGATTACAGGTTGAATCCCGTAACCTGTAAAGCCTCGGATGTTTTATTATACGGCACGGGTTATTGTTATTCCAAAAGTCATCTTTTGGCTGCTCTTTTAAGGGCTAACGGTATTCCGTCCGGCTTATGCTATCAAAGACTTGCTTTAGATATAGATGTTTCAAGTTCGTGTTTTAGCCTGCACGGTTTCAATGCGGTTTATTTAAAAAAATACGGATGGTACCGTATTGACGCCAGAGGCAATAAGCCTGGGGTGGATGCACATTTTTGTCCTCCGACAGAAAAATTGGCGTTCGATATTATTTACGCCGGCGAAAGGGATTTAGACGGAATATTTTCCGAACCTTTGCCTTCCGTTATAAATGTCTTAACCCAAAATAAAACAATCGAACAGGTTTATGAAAACCTTCCGGACGCGGAAGAGGGCTAAATTAATTTATATTTCTATTTGGGACGCATAAAATCATGAAGCATACAATTC
>DAHXMB010000004.1:0-7748 GCA_027365695.1 Candidatus Acididesulfobacter sp.
TAAATAATATATCTATGGGGGACTACAAACGTAATTTAGATAAAAAACACCCGCAAAGCCGCATAAGTTCGTTTATGATTGGTTGATTTAGGGGTATTTTTATGAATTTTTAAGGTTAGAGTGGTGAAGTTGGGTTAAGTAATTGCCGCAACTATAGCCCTCCTCCCATCAGAGCGCTTACTCCTCCTACTCTAATCATTTTTCTAAGATAATGTGCTCCCATCTGCATATTTCCTATTTTGATATATGACGTAGAAAGCTGATGATATATAGATGTATTATTTGGTGCATATTTTGATGCAAGTTTATAAAAATTAATAGCTTTATTATAATGTTCCGTTCTAAAAAACATATTGCCTGCTTCATCATAAGACGAAGATGCTTTTGCGGTTTTGCCAAATCTGACATATGAATTACCTAAGTTTTCATAGGCAGGCGCATAATGGGAGTTTAATCTTATCGAGGTTTTAAACTCGTTTATAGCTCCTGGGTAGTTTCCTGAACGAAAATAAATTATCCCCGCTTTATTGAAATTTATTGCTGCTCTTTTATTTTCGCCTAATTTTTTAAATATTGAAGCCATATTGGTGTATGCCGTAAGATAAAACGGGTTAATTTTTATTGCTTTATTGAGATGGGCTATAGCTGTATGATATTTTCCCATTTTGTTATCCACAAAACCCATATCGTTATAATAAACGAAATTTTTAGGATTATACTTGGAAGCTTTAGCAAAATATTTAAAGGCATCTTTATATTTATTATTTTTGTAATAAACTGTAGCTAAATTTGAATATAAAACAGAATTTTCAGGGCTAATTTTTATTGCTTTCTTAATTTCTATTACAGCTTTTTTTGATTTATTTATATTATTATATGCTAAACCAAGATAGTTATATGCTTCATAATTTTCATGGTCTCTTTTTAACACAAGACGTAAATCCGATATTGCTTTATTTGGTTTATCGTACAGTTCTGCCTTGGCTTTTTTTAAAAGAGTTTTTGAATTAAGTTTGTTTATAATTTGATTGGTATTTTTGGTTTCCTTTGCATTTTTAATTTTCAGGGTTTCTTTTGTTTTTATGGGAGGCGCCGTCAAATTATTTTCTTTAATTTTTGCATTTTTATTAATTTCATCTGAAGTTTTGTTAATATTATAACGATAGCTGTTGCTGTTATATTTGCTATTGTATTTGCTGTTATATTTATAGTTAGTAAAATTTCCATAATAGATGTTATTGTTTAAACTGTTATTATTAGTGCCGGCATAAGCGAAAAGCATATCATAATTAAAAAAAGAAAAGATAAGCATTATTGCAAAAGGTACAGAATAGACAAAATAGATCAAACAAATTTTTAAAATATATTTAAGTCTAATATGTATAAAATGATTTAAAAAATTGTCAATTTTTGAATTTGCCGACTTTTTTGGCGATTTACACATTGTTTCCCCCTAAATATTTTTAATATTATAAATATTATGCTTAATTAATATTAAACTTATTATGTATCGTATTTAATATTATAATAAAAACTGTTAAGATATAGAATCATATATAGAGTTTAATAGATACTTATTATTAAACTCTTGTTTTATTAATTCTAATATTTTATTAATTATAGTTTGTTTTCGTGTGTCTGTCATTTATTTTTTAATTATTTTAACAGATTTATTTAATTTTTTCTTTGAAATATTAAAATGCGGAATAAACATTAAATCTTTTTTGAAAGATTTTGCTTTATGCCGTCTTAAATCTTTTTTAACGTATTTTTCTATTGCTTTTTGAATGTCCATAATATTTATAATAGTATAATATTTTTTAAGGTTAATAATTTAATTAAAAAACTCTGTTAAATTGTTTATTTTATTAACCGGCTGCGTCTCTGATTTATCTTTATAACCTCTGGTAAGCAGAATAAACTCTTACAGCCGGGCAATTAATATTTATATGATGAATTACGGCGGTTAGTCTTCTAATTGTTTTATTATTCTTTGCTTTTTTTAGCTTATTTTAAATAATTCATAAAATGCTTACCAACTTATCTGCATTTTCTAAGCGGCTAAGATATTATTCGCTTTCACTATTTGAATAATCGCCTGCTTTTCCCAGCATAAACATATTGATATTTGCATAATACCGCTATTAACAACAGTAAAAGAGCTGCTAATATTTTTATTTAATAATATAAATAAATAAAATAACTAAACTGTTTGCTGTATAATTACTCATTATTGCAAAATACAACAACCTTTTTATATATTTATTTATTAAATTTTATTTATTATATATGCATTGTATTTGTTTCTTGTATTTATTTGTTGTATTTATGCATTATATCTGTTTCTTGTATTTATTTCTTGTATTTGTTTATTGTATTTATTTATCATATTTCCTCACACTTTTATATTTAATAAAGGCAGGTTCACCGTCCGTTCTTTATGTAAATAAGAATCCAAGCTTGCGCAGAGATGCACGGAATTTCTGCCGAAACGTCTGTTTATATCGTCCACTGCATTATAAACGCTTATAATCTTTTCTATTTTGGAAATATCGTCAAAAAGCGAATACTGTATTTTTTCAGTTAAACCGGATAAAACAACGGAAGTCTGTCTGTATGAATATTCTGGTTTATATATCTTAAAAAAAACTTCCCTGAGACTTTCCGTGAGCATAAGGGGCATGGCGCTCGGAGAAGAAAGTTTAGCTTCTACGCTCAGCATCTGAAAATCGGAAGTTTTTAAAAAGATTGAAAGTTTTGATGCGGCAAGATTAAATCTTCTGGCTTTTGCGCATGAAAGCTCAAGATTTTTAAGAAGTTCGGAAAATATAAAACTCTCTTTGTTAGACGGCGGATAAAAGCTTTTTGCTTTAGATATTGATTTAGGGGATATTTTTTCAATAAACTCTATGGAAGGCTTTCCTTTCAGTTCGTTATATATCTGAATATAGGGTTTAGAAAGGTATTTTTTAACGAAGCTTTCGTTTTTAAGGGCAAAATCAAGAGCTGTGTTAATATTAAATTTTTTAAGAAGAGACGCCGTGTTATGTCCTATTCCCCATACGTCTTCTATTGATATATTGCTTAAATATAAATGTATTTCGTTGCCCGGTATCGCCGTAATGCCGTGCGGCTTTTTATATTTAGACGCTATCTTCGCAAGAACTTTAGTTATGCTTACGCCTATAGATACGCTTTTGGACGCTATCTTTGCAAGAACTTTAGTTATGCTTACGCCTATAGATACGCTTATTGAAAGCTCTTTTTCTATAGTATTTTGAATTTTTAAGGCTATCTCTTCGTAAGAGCATGAATAAAGCCTTCTGAGTCCGGTTAAATCGATAAAGGCTTCATCTACCGAATATTCTTCTATTTTAGGAGAAAATCTTTTCAGTATCTCAAACATGCGGACTGAAAAAAGACCGTAAATTTCGTGATTGGAATCAAGTATTATTATGCCAGGGCATATTCGTTTCGCTTCGGATACGAACATGCCTCTTTTAACGCCTTTAGCTTTGGCTTCATAGCTTAAGGCTATTACTATGCCGCGCTCTTTTCCCACGGCTGCGCATTTGCCTTTAAGAGCAGGCGTGGATGCCTGTTCGCACGATACGAAGAAAGCGTCGGCGTCTAAATGGGCTATAGCCTGAGGCCACGAATGAACGGATAAAACTTGCATATATCTTTATTGGATTTATTTATCTTGATTAAACTGCGATTAAATTACCGCAAAAATAATATATAACGCATACAATATGATATAGACGACAATAGCGCCGACACTGGTTTAAAACTAATTTAAACGTTAAACTAAAACTAACGCCGACGCTGGTTTAAAACTAATTTAAACACCGAACGAAAACTAATGTTTTTGCCGACCAAAAACTAAGTTTTTTTTATTTATATTGCCATATAACATTATAACTAATTATTATTGCTTTTTGAGACAAAATTAATATAAATAAAAAACAGATTGCAAGTTTTTTACTTATATTGTCTTACAACCCCTGTTACCACACCTGCTATAACAAGCTCGTTTTTAGGTTTTATCGGTTTATATCTGGAATTTGCGGGCAGAAGAATATAAGAGCCGTTTTCTTTAGAGAGATATTTCATAGTCCATGCGTTATCCACCTGTGCTATGACTATGTCTCCTTCCGCTGCGGTTCTGGATTTATCCACTACTACGTAATCGCCCTGCATTATACCGGCTTCAGTCATAGAATCTCCTGTTACCTTTAAAAGAAAAGAAGAAACCGGATTTTTAATTAATAATTTATCTATAGAAATCATATCTAAAAGCTCTTCTTCGGCTGGACTCGGAAAACCGGCTTCTATTCTTCCTAAAAGTTTTATGGAAAAGGCCGGAGAAGAAAAATAAGGGGGAGAAAGAGAACGAACGGGAGCAGAGGCATGCATAGAAATAAGGGCCGGCGAAGGAGCAGAAACCGGAACAGAAGAAGAGAAAGAGGCATGCGCACAAATAAGAGCAGGCGAAGGAGCAGAAACCGGAACATTGGCAGACAAACAAACAGAACCGCACATATTAGGAGAAAAAAAAGACGGAGAATAAAAATCGGAATTAAAAACAATGCGGCCTTTATCGTCTTTTATAACAAATCCTTCTTTCTGAAGATTATTTACGATTTTAAACACTGCGTTTTTAGATTTAAGAGAGAAAAGCGGCATCATTTCAGAATAAGAAGGCATTCTTTTATGTTCATTGAAAAAGGTTAATAAAAGCCCCGCTCTGCGTTTAAGTTTTTCATCTGTTTTATTGCTAATTTTATGATTATTAATGTGTTTATTATTTATATTTTTCATTATAGTTTTATTATAGTTTCAGCTATATTTATACCTATAGTCGTATTTATAGTTTTAGACATATTTATACTTGCAATCATAATAAAATATTATACAGTGAACGTTCGTTTACTGTCAAGCATAAAGATTATAATTCTGCCGAATAAATCTTTTCGTGAACAGAAACAGGTTCAATATGATATTGTATATTATACAAGGAAGAATTGGCGGAAGAACCGGTTATAAATAAAATAGCGCTTTAATCAGTCAGAATAGCTTTCGCTTTTAGTTTTAAGAATTTCAGGAATTATTGCTTGAATAAATTCCGACGGATTTAATATTTTAAATATATAATTATGTTCCGCCTTAAGCTTATCAAAATCTTTTTTGTCGCCGGTAATAAGATAACCAGCTTTACCATTGAGCGCAGAAACAAGCACAGGAACATCTTTGTCGGCAGTTTGTCCTAAATGATTTTTAATTTCAACGAGCGAAGGCATCTTGATAATTTCAAAATTAATTTTTGATATGTATTCATTGTATATAGGAATTGCGGCAGGTATTTTTTTTATCAGATTTCTTTCTATCTCTATAAGATTATATTCTCCTGTCATTCCAAGTATAAAAGTAGTCTTGAGACTTAATATATCAAGAATAATGCGCGGCGAACCTTTATCGGAAATGAGGCCGGATAAAATAACATTTGAATCAAGAAAAATTTTAATAATATTTTCAGCCATATATTTCTTTATATAATTTTTCTCTTTCTTTCGTAAGTCCTTCCAGTAACTCTTCAGCGGAAACCCCTGAGCGCTTAATAATCTTTTTCATCTCCCTTCTTGCTTCGTCAAGTTCAAGCCTTTTCGGAGTAATAATAATAGAATCGCCGACGGGAATAATAGAAACTATTTCGCCCTCTTCAAGATTGCTTGATTCTCTTATCTTCTTTGGAATAGTGAGCTGACCGCGGGATTTTATTTCAGCTACGAACGATTTTATATTTTGCATTTAAACCTCTTTTTAATAAAATAATAAAGTAAAAATATGATTTCATCATATCAGAATTCAGAAATAAATGCAAATAAAAGAATACAATAAATAAATAAATAAATATGAATTATTATAAATATAAATAAGGAATACAACAAACAAACAAACAAATATGAATTATTATAAATATAAATTAGGAATACAACAAATAAATAAACAAACAAATAAATAAATAAATATGAATTATTGTAAATATAAATTAAGATTCTGCGATGGATATGTCTGGATTTTTTTAAATTAATAAAAAAATTAAATTATTCTCGGCGTTTAATTTAATTTTAAACTATCATTTATTACTAATTAAAGTTTTTGAAAAATTAATAAAAAAAAATTATTTTATAAAAATAATTAAAATTTACCCTGTGGAATTGGTGGGGAAAATAAACGCTATTTAAATGGGGAATTTTAGTTGTTAAATTTTACTTTTAACAGACAAAAAAGTTATTTTTTGTTCGGTGTTTTATTTGGTTTTAAATCGGTGTTTGTAATATTGTAAAATAATTACAAAACAAATTAATTGACAATTAAAAATAATTATCAATTAAATGCTAAAAATAACATTAAAAAACCGATAAAAAATCCCCACATATATTGGGGAAATTTATTTTGCAAAATTGGGGATTTTTTGATTGCAAAATACAAGATATAGCACCCCCCCTCCCCATACACACAAATTCAAAATTAATTTAAAATTAAAAATAAAGCTAATAGCGTTCGTTTTTTTGTATCGGAAAACCAAAGGCTAATGCCCACTTTTAAATATTTTCCGCGTTTAACCGGTTTTTTGCTTTAATTCTTGTATTTCGTATTTAAGTCTTTCAACATCTTTTATGACGTCTATTTTTTCAGATAAAAAATTTATTCTTTCGCTCATAGAATCAAATCTTATATTCATTCTTTTATCTAGTTCTTCGATTTTAGTATTTAATGCCTTTAATTCACCCTTAAGTTCGTTTATCTGGGGCGTTAAAAAACGTTCAAGACTTTTCATAAAAGATTCAGCGGTCATATAATCCCCTACTTTAATATATTTACTTTAATAATAATAGCACCGCAGGTTATCCCCTCGCAAGAGGGCTATTGGGGCAAAGACTTAAAATCTTAAAGCTATAATCTTATATTACCATAAAAAATAAAATAAGTAAAACTAAATCACATCTATAATTTTACTCAAAAAATCAACAGCGGCATTTGTAATTTTAATCTCTTTATTATTTTTGGACTCGTATATTTTTTTAATCTGAAATATATTTTTTTCTAACAGAATTCTATTATCGTGGACTTTTTCGGATTTTTTAAAATCTAACAAATCAGATAAAAAAATATTATAATATTCTGAAAATTCGACTAAAAGATGAATAGGTATTGGCGTTGTTCCTTCCTCATACCGCCGCAAGCTCTGATAACCTATCTAAATGTGCCTGCAATGTGTAACTGGCTAAATCCGAGCCGTTCCCTTGCTTCTTTTAATATGTATCCGATTTCAAGGAGATTGAAAAATGAATAAGAAAATAACTACTTCTTGGGAAGATGTTAAAAAAGTTGTCTTAATTTATGGGTTCATTATATAAAAAAGAATTAAAAGAAGGAAGTAATAAAATAAAAAATTAGTCTTGACAAATGGGTGCAGTATAATTTGATTATTATTGACGACTCCGGGTATATAAGACAAACCGCAAGTATGGTCAAGGTGATAATGCGATAATATAATATGCAAATGTTTTCCCTGTATTTTCTTTTTTATTTCCGGAGACATATGAATTTGTTATTTAAATTTAAACTATACTGTTCCTGAAAAGCGTATCATATCACATAACAATTATTAACTGGCTAAAAAATTAAAATAAAATCTTGGTCATTGAACCTATATCAGATAATAGCCGACATCTTTATTC
>DAHXMB010000127.1:0-4368 GCA_027365695.1 Candidatus Acididesulfobacter sp.
AACGGATATTCTAAAATCGTAAAACCTTAAAAAAATAACATAGAATATCTATTTTAGCATAAAGTAACGACCTGACTTTTTCGTCGGTGAAAATAGGAATTTTAATTCGGTGTTTTTGGTATTATACATTCGGTGACGATAAAAACTTTTGTTATAAAAAAAAAGGCGGTTTTAGCAGAAATTTAAGAAATGAAATAACAGCCAAGGCAAAATACTACTTTATAGACGACGGTATAAGAAATGCCGTCGTTTCCCAGTTTAATTCATTAGAAAACAGGGATGATGTCGGTATTCTCTGGGAGAATTTTATATTTATGGAAAGAATAAAAAAACTGGCATATGAGAGGGTTATGCCCGTTAATTTTTATTTCTGGAGAACATACGACGGTAAAGAAGTTGATTTAGTGGAGGAAAACGAAGGAATTTTGTCTGCTTACGAATTAAAATGGACCAAAGATAAACATAATAATAAAACGCGCACTTTATGGAATAAAACATACCCGAATGCGCCGTTATCGGTTGTCAACAATGGAAACTACTTAGATTTTGTACTATAAGGAATGCAGTCGGCAGTGAGAGAATAAATAAATCTGTCCCCTTTAATTTGCTAATTTTTTAATCTTTTTATTATTAGCCGATAATAAATTTTAACAGATTTTTACAATTATTGTAATTGCGGAAGTTCAATTTTTAAAAAGCTGTCTTAATTTATGGGTTCATTATAGAATCGCTTTCTTAAAACTAAAGTAGATGGAAGTGAAAATAGACACCCTAACCGAAGAGCAGATTAATTATAGTAATAAGCAATATAGATTTTTTCTTTAATATTTAATAAATGTTTAAGTCATGCGTAAAAATTTTATTATAATTATTTATAGGTGTAAATTCTTTCCCCGAAAATAACTGTACCCAATCTTATTATCGTGGCGCCTTCTTCAATTGCGGCGGAGAAATCGCCGGAAGTTCCCATAGAAAGTTCTGTTAATTTTGTTTTATACAAATTATTTTTATTGGTATAGTCTAAAAAATCTTTTAAGGCTCTAAAATACATTCTATTATCTTCCGGATTAGCAGAATAAGGGGGCATTGTCATAAATCCCCTAAGCGTGATATTTTTTAAATAATTTATATCACTTATTAATTTTTTTGCATTTTCTATATCAATTCCTGATTTGGCGGATTCTTCGGCAATATTGATTTCAATCAATATCTGAGCCGTATTTTGCATGTTATTTTCTATATTGTTTATATCATTATTTTTATTATTTGCATCGCCGTCATCAGCATTATCATCATCATTTATTATGTTTTTTTCATTAAAGGTAAGATGATTTTTATTGCCGCTCCAAAATTTATCAATTAATTTTGCAAGTTCAAAATTATCGACGGAATGAATCAGATTAACCTTTTTTGTAATGTATTTAACTTTATTTTTTTGTAATTTTCCTATTAAATGCCATTTTAAATTTTTGAAATAATCGGAATTTTTATTTAAATTTTTGAAATGATCATATTTACCTAAAAATTCTTGAACATAATTTTCTCCGAAAACATTTATACCGCAATCATAAGCTTTGATGATTTCATCGGGGGTTCTGGTTTTTGAGGCTGCAAGTAAAGTAATATCTTCAGGATTTCTGCCGCTTTTAGCGGCTGATTGTTTGATGGTATTATTTATTTTAAGAATGTTTTCTTCTATCATGTTACATATTATTTTTATTTTATTGACGGGGTCTGATATTTTCGCTAAACAGCTAAGCAGACGTTCCAAATAATTTTTATTTACATATTATTTCATTTTAGCATATATCTATTATTATATATATACCCAAAATTGCCGATAGAGATTATTAAAAGTGCTTTAATGTTTTAAAAAGACTGAATTCCTGCCTGCGCAGGAATGATACCCAACGGGTGAAACGATAAATCTTCGCAAAGTCATTCCTGCGTAAGCGGGTATGCTTTAAAACCGTCGGCATTTAGACGGCTCATCCAGAAAATAAATTTTCTATCGGCAATTTTGGGATATAATAATAAAGATAATATGTATAGTTCATAATTTTCAAATTAATTATTATATTTATGCTATAATTATTTGATAATATCAATATTATTTAATTATTTATTACAAATATTAATTTAAATTAAATTTGAGGCGTAATGTATCAAGTATTAGCCAGAAAATACAGACCAAAAACTTTTGACGAAGTAATAGGACAGGATGATATTGTTAAAACGCTTAAAAATGCGGTTGATTCCGATAGGATAGCTCACGCCTATATTTTTTCCGGAACTCGAGGTGTAGGCAAAACTTCCATAGCAAGAATACTTGCGAGGTCTATCAACTGCGAAAAAGGTCCTGATTCCAATCCCTGCGGAGTTTGCTATGCATGCGTTGAAATGTTGAGCGGCAATTCGGTTGACGTTATAGAAATAGACGGCGCATCTAACACAGGTGTAGACGATATAAGAGAGCTTAAAGAGAATATAATGTATTCCCCGCAAAGCTTAAAATATAAAATTTATATAATAGATGAAGTGCATATGCTCTCAAAGAGCGCTTTTAACGCTCTTTTAAAAACCCTTGAAGAACCCCCCGAACATGTTAAATTTATTTTTGCCACTACAGAAATTTATAAAGTTCCTGAAACAATATTGTCAAGATGTCAGAGATTTACTTTTAAAAGAATCGCTCCATCCGTCGTATATTTAAAATTAAAAGAAATTGCAGGCGAAGAGAAGATTGAAATTTCCGATGAAAATCTTATGACTGTAGCTTCTTTAAGCGACGGTTCTTTGCGGGACGCGCTTTCTACTTTTGATACAGTAATATCATATTATGGCAAAGAAATTAAAGAAGATGTAGGGGCTATTTTGGGAATAACAGGAAAAGATACCATTAAAAAAATTACCGAATATATTTTTAAAAAAGATTATGAGAGTTCTATAAAAATTATTAACGATATTTATATAGCAGGAACTGATATAAGGCAGTTTATAAGACAGCTTGCATTTTTTTTAAGAAATATTCTTGTGTTAAAATTAAATTACAAAAGTATAATAAGCGATATGCTTGAAACAGACGTCAATTCTTTAATTCCGCTGGCTGAACTTAAAGGGGAAGCTGAAATTTTAGATATGATAGATATTCTTCTTGAAGCCGACGGAAGATATCAGCGCGTCACGTCCCCGCTTCTTATGATGGAATTAGTGATATTCAGGCTTATCGGCACTCCTTCAAAAATGGAGATAAAAGCAATATTAGAGAAATTAGACAGCATAGATAAATTGGAAAAAATTGATTCAATAAATAATTTGTCTAATTTGGAAAGAAAATATTCATCGGGAAATATCGGCGCCGACAGTATTAATAATATAAATAATTCTAATAATAAAAATAATATTAATAATATAAATAATATTAACGCAAATAGTCAAATTTCAAAATCAAGCATAGAAGAAAATAACATAAACACCAAAAATGCAGCAACAAATAGTATTAAAGATAAAGATAAAAGCACTGATAAAGATACAGAAAAAAACATAGATAAAAATAAAGAAAAAGAAAAAATTTTGAACAACTCAGGCAGTATCAGCGGTAATACTGCAGCGAGCAGTCCTATTTTAACTGACGGCGAAGATTTTTTGGAGCATATAGATTCTATTACTAATAAAAATGAAAATAAAAAAACCGTTTATAAACAAGATTTAATTAAAAAAAATGTCGGTTTAAATGATTCTAAAAATATAATTAATAGCAATAGCAATAGCAATAGTGACAATAATGACATTGGCGATGATTACACGGCGGATTATGAAGAATATATTAATGCAGACAAAAGAAATGACTATAACAGCAAATTAATAAATAATGCAGAAGATAATTTTAATCAAAATAATATCTCAGATATTGATAATAAAATAATTAATGCCAATGCTGATAAGAATTATATAGCAGAGGATAAGTTAAATAATAATAAAGGCGGCAATAGCAATAATGATGGCACTGTGATTAGAAATTTATTTGAAGAAATTTTTGACGGATTTATAGAAGATATTAAAGATTGAAACCTAAAATGCATATCTTATTTAAATTTTTGTTGATAAAAAATTAATAATACATTAAATTAATATAATGAACAATATATATAATATAATGATGATGAAATACGTTAATTTAATTATATTATATTGAAATAAAATAAAATAAGAATAAGAGCGGTTGAAAAAAGTAGTTATATAGAATTTAAAATTATAAACAAATCATATATAAATGGAGGCTTAAAATGTCAAAAAATATTTCGGGAATGCTTAAGCAGGCACAAAAACTTCTATCAGATATGGTTAAAATGCAGGACGAATTAGCAG
>DAHXMB010000145.1:0-8180 GCA_027365695.1 Candidatus Acididesulfobacter sp.
ATTTTAAATCGGCGTTGGCATTATCATCTCCTGCAATTTTATTTCAAATTTTTATTGCAAAATATCGTGTAGTCCCCATAGAAAAAATGAGATATAGGAATATCAAGGGTTTTTGGACTTTAGTGGTGAAGTTGGGTTAAGGGTGTTAAATCTTACAAGAAGATTTTAAAATATATCTCAAAATTGCCGATAGAAAATTATTTTTTAGTTTCTAGATGGATGAGCCGTCTAAATGCCGACGGCTTTAAAGCGTACCTGCGTACGTAGGAATGACCTTGCAGGTATTTAAGTTTTCACCCAACGGGCGTCATTCCCGCGAAAGCGGGAATCCAGTATTTATATAACTTTAAAGCTATTTTAACAATCTCTATCGGCAATTTTGGGTTATATTAAAAAGCTTGCAGACAGACAAAAAGCTCCATCGGCGCATTTTATTGATTAGCGGCTGCATAAACGTGGAAATATTGTAAATTATATAGGTTATTGGAAGAATTTGTAGCTAATTGCAAGAAAAAGAATTTTGCTGAGTAGTATTCAGGGAAAGAAGAATAGCTTTTGAGATTAACTGAACCACGTTCCAAAATAATTTAATATAGAAGAAGATAAATACAAGCGGAAAAAAACAAGCGGAAAAAAATTATTGATAATATTTTCGTATGATGCGATAATAGATTTATATATAATATAAAATGACTCTATTGTGAATCATAAATGGAGGTAATATAGATGAAGCAGCTTACTATAAGGGGAATACCGGACGAACTTGAAAATATTATTAGAAAAGAGGCTGCGGAAAAAGGAGTCAGTCTAAACAGGGCATTTATTTCATTAGCGGTAAAATCCATAGGCGTTAATAAAAATAAAAGTAAAAAAGAAAAGCTGTATCATGACTTAGACTGTTTTTCCGGTTTATGGTCGGAAAGCGAAACTGAAGCATTTAAAAAAAATCTTTCAGGTATAAGAAAAATTGATAAAGAGTTATGGATAACAGAAAAATAATACTAGATACTTCCGCTTACTCCTCTTTCTTGAGAGGACACGACAAAATAAAATTTGCAATACAAATTTCAGATGAGATATTTATAAATCCAATTGTTATTGGTGAATTATTATCCGGATTCATTATGGGAAAAAATGAGGAACGGAACAGAGAAATTCTCCGGAAATTCTTAAAATCTCCAAGAGTAAATGTTGCCGCTATTGGTGAAGAAACCTCCGAAAGATATGCGGCTATAATAAATTACTTGCGCAAAAATGGTACGCCGATACCGTCCAACGATATATGGATAGCCGCTTCAGCTATGGAATACGGTCTTAAAGTTATTACAACCGACAAGCATTATCTTAATATTCCGCTAATTATAACAGAATTTTATGATTGATAGCATAGCCATAAAAACGGCATATACTTATTCTATATAACGTTTATGGTATGTTTCTTTATATTTCAGTAGATTTATCTAAAAAGTTTCTTGTTTCATAAACCATATCCATAAACCATATCCGAATTAATTATATTATAAAATAGGCAGATATAGAGGAAAGGAAAAAGTATTCCTGTATAAGCTCGCCAATGATATGCGAAAAACCAATCTATCCTTTTTATTACCCCAATTCTAATTATTACAAAATTTTAATAAAATCTTAACAATTTTAATAAAACATTAACAAATATTTAACAGTTTTGTAATAATTGCGTAACAATATTTTTGTTATACTTACATCATAAAAAAAGATAAATAAATAAATTATCAATAAATTATAAATAAATTATAAATAATATTTATCATAAAATAGATAATATTTGTCTATTTTTAACGTTTAATATTTAAAAATATAATCAAATAACCGTCAATTTTAACTGTTAATTTTTAAGTGCCTGAAGTTTGTGATTTGTTGGCGGCATATAAACCATATCGTTGTTTATTTGTTGATTAAAATTAACAATACGCATAACTAACATTGTTTAACATTTAAATATAAATAAATATAAATATTAATAAATAAATAAATAAATAAACATTTAAAAATAATTACATTAACAATAGCAATTAACAATAACTTGGAGGAGTTATGGATAACAGAATTAAACAAATGACTGACTATCTCCCTACTTGCATGGGGGAGGGGCTTTATCGTTATAGAGGTAATCTAAAAAAGAAAAGACGCGGCAGTAAATCGTGTATTTTAATAAAAAATCAGGAGAAAATAGGGGGGGGGGTCAAATTACTTAACAAACAACAATATAATAATTTAAATGTAAATTATTATAAAATAATTTTTAAAAGTCTTTTATTATTCGTTATTGCAGGTATGATGCTTGTGTATAACACAGGACTTGCAAATGCGGATAGTACAACTGCTAATACCGCAGCTGCAGCTACTAATGTCAATACCAATACAAAGAAAACCATTAAAATTGCGGCTGTAACTTCTCAACAAGTTATCAGTAAAGCTAAAAAAGCTCTAAAAAAAATAAGCGGGAAGTTAACTGCCAAGAAAATATTTAAATCATCCAGCACGTTGTTTGTTGTAAATAAGAATTTAATATCTAATACCGTAGAAACAGGCGGAGGAGCTGTACAGGCACTTACTGAAGCCCCCGGAATTAATGTAGCAGGATATTCTCCAAATAGCGGTTTAGGAAGATCTCAGATTACCATGCGCGGTGTAAAAGTGGGTTGGAGTTCAGCTACCACAAATCCTGAACTCAATGGAATACAAATATTATTTGACGGAATTCCGATGAATAATCTAGATGGCGGCAGTGGCAGCTGGGATTCCAATGAATTACCTATAGCTCAGTTTATTAGCGGGATAAATGTCATATATGGTCCTGCAAATCCAAATACTAGATGGTGGGATAGCTTAGGTGGCACTATTAATTTTATTCCTGTGCAGCCGACAATGAAAATGTATAATAAAACTAATTTATTGGTAGGTTCCTTTGATACATATACTCTTAGCGATATATTAAGCACAGGCATGCATGACGGCTGGGGCGGGGTAGTTGCCGCCGGTTATAGTCATGCGGATACTTTTAGAACTGGGCAGTTTAATGCTCCAGGTCACGCTTATGAATTTTTTGGCAAAATAATAAAGATTTTCAATGGAAATTCTTTTAGTGTAGGTGCTTTAGATTCAAGAGATAAACAATATAGGCCAAACGATATTCCTGTATCTCCTGTCCAAGGTTTAACAACGCAGGGTTTATATCCAGCCACGCCTGCTAACGCTACTTTATATAGCCAACAAACATCAGGATTTTATTCATCTTTGCCCGAAAATGTTTGGTTTAAACAACTTACAGTAGATAATTTGCTTGTATATTCAAAACTGAATCTAAATTTATCTCCAAATTTTGGATTGCATACCGAAGTGTGGTATAAATATCTGCATAGACTACACAATAGAATTTCTAATTTTGATGTTCCGGACGGTCAAGGTGCAAGCGGGGAATACTGGCACCCAGTTAATTATGCACTTGGAGAAAGATTAAGTTTTGATTGGAAGATTCCAAACAACGATTTAAAATTTGGAGAATATTATATATGGTCAGATGTTAATTATGATAATAGCTTTTATCCATATAGTGTCTATGGACCTTTTAATCCAAATAATTATCAGGGCAATAATGGTACGGGATCAATACAATATAATGACTATTCATCATTTTTTATACAAGATAGATTAAGTTTACTTAATAACAAATTGAAAATTACGCCTGGGGTTGACTATGTTGGATATGGGGATAATTATACATATAATAATAATTTAGGTGTGTTCCCCGCTTTATCTTATACTAATTTGAAAAGTGAGATGTTTAGATTAGAACCGACAATCGGAGTAAACTACCTTTTATTTAAAAATTTATCACTTTACGGACAATACAGTATTTCATATCAAAATCCTACATCTGGTATATTTCAAGGGTTATATAACCACATATATAATGAAAAAACTACAACAAGCAATGTTCAGCCTATGCAAAGTATAGACGGAGAAATAGGATTTAAGATTCTGATAAAAAGAAACAGATATTTACATCATTTTATTTTTAATGCGAATTATTTTCAAGATTCCATAGGACAACAACCCCAAACTCTATTTATTAGTAATTTAGTGCCGCCTTATTATGGAGATTTATATGTTTCATATGACACTTCCTACTACAATGGTGTAAGTATTTATGCCGGAGATAATCCATTCAATAATCTGCATGTATATGCCGATTACACTAAACAGGCTGAAACTTATAAAACATTTTTAAATGGGAATAATTTATCATATAATGGATATCCTATATCGCAATCACCTACTTCAACTTTTAATTCTGACATATCATATATAATTTCTACTAATTCTTCAACTTATAAATTTAAATTATGGGATCAGTATATGGCCTCGCAATATTTGTTTAATAGTAATACTGATAGTCCAACGAATCAAACAATGCCTGCTTATAATATTTTAAACGCCTCTATAAATTTAAAAACGATATCTTTGGATAATATGATCCCGGGTCTTAAAACCGCTGATTTAACCCTTTCGGTTTATAATTTATTAAATAAAGAGTTTAATTCAACCGAATATATTTCAAGCGGCGGTTATTTTGGAACGCCGCAAGGGGGCTATATAATTGCTAATCCCGGAGCACCAAGGATGTTCTTTATAAGTGCCACTATGAAGTTTTAAACAAATTAATTGTGTATTTTAATAAAATATTAATAAAAAAATTATAATTTTATTAAAATTTTATGCCGTAGATCAAAATATTTGGTCTATGGCATAATTATATTTGTACATATGGCAGAGAGAACTGCTTAATCTATAAGTTAGTAGAAATATTTAAATCTAAAGTTGGTGAAAAGAGAAGCAATTTGATTAGTAAATTTATTTGCAATTTGATAAAAAATAAATTATTATGTGAATTAATATAAAATAAATGCGATAAGTTAAAATTTATTACTGAAAAACAAAGTGTTAGTTTATGGTCAGCTATATATAATTAAATCATAAAAAAATACGAATTAATTTACTTAAAAAGAAATTTAATTCTAATTTAATTCTAATTTAATTTTTTTTAAATAAACAATATAATGAAAAATTAATAATATTATTAAAAGATAATATTATTTAAAGGATGGTTATATTATATGGCTAATAAAACATCGGAAGGGATTAATTTAAAAAGCACGAAGCAGGAAATTCTAGAAGCGTATGAAAACGTTAAAAAAGATTTAGAAGAAAAGGAAAAACAATCATTAAACGCTAATAAAAAAATTGAAGAAAAGAAAAATACGGAAACAATTGAAAAAGTAGATAAAATAATTGAAAACGATGTAAATAATAAAATCAGTTCATTAAAATCAGATATAATAAATTCTCTTAATGGATTGTCGTTAAAATTGTCTCAGGCCGATATTGATTATAAAAACATCAAAACGGCAATTGAAATAAAAGATAACGACCTTAAGGAAATTTACGGCATAGAGCATTCCGCTTTATCTTTAGCATCACTTATAGAAGCTAATAATATAAAAACAATTCAGCTTGAAAAAGATTATTACGATAGAAAAAATACATTAGAAACAGAGCTTAGCGAATTAAAAAATAAAATTGAACTTGAAAAAAAATCTTATGAAAATCTTTCTAAAGAAAAGGAAAATGAGTTTAAGCTATACTGGGACAGAAAGAAAGAAGAATTTGAATATAATTTTAAAAGAGAAAGCGGTCAGAAGTTAAACGGGCTTAACGACGAGTTAACATCCTTAAAGCGCTCAATAGAAGAAGAAAAAGATAAATTCCAAAAAGATATTGCAGAAAAAAATAAAGAATTAGAATTAAGAGAGAATAAAATATCGGAAAAAGAGCAGTTTAACGCTGAACTTGCCGAGAAAGCCTCCGCCTTCCCTGCCAAACTTGAAGCTGAAGTATTAAATGCAGTTAAAACAACAACAGAAAAACTTAAATCGGAATTTGAATTACAGAAAGAATTAATTCATAAAGAATATGAAGGCAAGATTAATGTTTTAAATACAAAAGTAGAATCTTTAGAAAAGATTATTAATGAACAGGATAAACATATATCCGTATTAACTTCCCAGCATGAAAAAGCATATATGCAGGTGCAGCAGATAGCTACCAGTGCAATACAAGGAAATGCAGATAAAAATTCTCAAAATAAATTTGAACAAATTCTTGATAAAATTGGAAAAATACAAGCTTCAGAAAAGTAAAGATGTATTTATTTTTTTAAAAAATTTACCGTTTTGTAAACTTGATTGCTATCAAAAAAAGTTGTATAAATAATACAATATATATTTATAATAAGGAGTTAAAATGGCAAAAGAATATGCTGTGATTATTACACAAGATGAAGAAGGATATTATATTGCAGATGTCCCGGAATTAAAAGGATGCCATACGCAAGCAAAGTCAATAGATAACTTAAAAGAAAGGATTAAAGAAGTAATTGAGCTTTGTTTAGAAGAAGAAAGCGATGAATATCAGGCTGTCCATTTTATAGATGTTCAAAAAATTGCAGTATGAGCAAACTTCCTTTGTTAACAGGTAAGGAAATTATTGCCTTACTTAAAACGATCGGATTTATTGAAAAAAGACAAAAGGGCAGTCATGTATTTCTTGCTCATCAAGACGGAAGAGCAACCGTTGTTCCGATTCATTCCGGCGAAACTATAAGCCGTGGTCTTTTGCTAAAAATATTAAAAGATGCCGAGATAACAAAAGAAGAATTTCAAAGACTCATTAAATAAAATTACCCATCTACTTTTATATTTTATATTTACCCCCCCCTATCCCTTATATATAGCCAATCATTTTTTGTAATGGTAATGTATAATTAGTTGCGTAAATTCATATGACAAAAAAGATGTACCTCGTATAAAATAATATTATTTTTTTATTTATTTTTATAAATTTTACTTGATAAACAACGCAGTTACTTAATTTAATATCTTAAATTAAGTAAAAATCAGTCAACTAACATTTCTTTCAATGTCATTTTTACCGTATTAACAATATCAAAGTTTATTATTCCTAGTCTTTTAATTAATCTTATTTTATCAATAGTCCTTAGCTGATCTAATACAATCCATCCATTTTTATTTTCAAAGATTATATTAACTCTAGTAGGATAATTTCTTGATTTTGTAGTCATTGGGGCAATAATGACGGTTTTAATATTTCTATTCATCTCATCAGGCGAGATAATCAAGCATGGGCTTTTCTTTTTAATTTCGCAGCCTATTGTCGGGTCAAGATTTACAAGCCAGACATCATACTGATTTATTTCCACTCCCATTCCTCAGAATTTAAATCTATATCTATATCGTCTTGTATTATAAGCCCGTCGTCATTATTTTTGCGCATATTTTTAAATGCCTCGTTCCAACCTATTCTCGGCTTATTTATCGGCTTAAGTATTATTTGGTTATCGGAAAGTTCAATATCAACTAAATCATTAATATTATACATTTTTATAATATTAGACGGTATTCTTATCCCTTTTGAATTTCCTATAGATACGATTTTTAAAATCATAACTGCCCTCGCAACTTTTATTTATTTATTTAATATATTAGTATATACATTATAATTACATAAATATATTTTGTCAATAATATTTATTACCTGTCTTATCTCATCCCGCTATTATTCTAATTGTAATAAAAATTTAATATATCCTTCATAATACTGTAATAATTTTTTGTTATGATATTGTTCACTTGCATAAATGTCTTTTATTGGCATTTTAAAATTTTACCAAATAACTTTAAGTTCTTAGGAGGAATTGTGAAATTAAAGCAATTAATTGTTTTCAATTTAACTGTTATGTTAGTTTTTAGTCTTATTTGTTTAACTCTATTGCCGAATGACTCTTTTGCAATGACCCACAAGATTAAAGCAGTTTCCACCATAAGTAAATTACAACAGAAAGAAAAGAAAAAACTTAAAAAAACAGATGCTAAATTCACCAAAAAAAAGATTTTTAAATCAACGCAGTCTCAATTAGTTGTCAACAAAGATGAAATTAAAGCAGCAGGTCCTGTCGGCGGGGCAACTCAAGCTTTAAGTATGATCCCCGGCGTAAGAAGCGAAACATACGGACCGACAGGGGCAACGAGGGGGAGGTTTAGTATAAACGGTATTCAACAAGG
>DAHXMB010000065.1:0-6200 GCA_027365695.1 Candidatus Acididesulfobacter sp.
GGTCACCAGTATTTTGCAAACTTCAAGCGGAAGAATGATTTTCGCTAAAATAAATTATGATAGAGAAAGAGTTTAGGTAAAAACACAATGCATAATAATATAGACAACGATAATAATATTAATAACAACGATAATATTAGAGTGCGGTTTGCGCCGAGTCCTACCGGGCATTTACATATAGGCGGCTTAAGGACGGCTCTTTTTAATTGTCTGTTCGCTAAAAAAAATAACGGTAAACTCATTTTAAGAATTGACGATACCGATATTGCAAGAAGTAAAAAAGAATATGAAGATTCAATCATAAGCGATATAAAATGGTTTGATATAAAATATGACGAATTTTATAAACAATCCGAAAGAAAAGACGTATATGAAAAATATTTAAAAACCCTTGAAGAAAAAGGTTATATTTATGAATGTTTTTGCACCGAAGAAGAACTTTTAATATCAAAAGAACTGTCTATTAATCTTAAAAAGCCTTATATTTATAACGGCAGATGTCTTCATCTTAATAATTCCGAAAAAGAAAATTTAAGAAAAAAATTGGCGGATGCAGGATTATCTCCGTCAATAAGATTAAATATGCTGAAGTTAGGTCTGGAACAGGTGGAATTTGAAGATATTGTTCACGGAAGAGTTGCTTTTCACGTTAAACTTCTCGGAGATTTTGTTTTAAAAACTTCCGATAACAGATTTACATATAATTTTGCTTCAATAATTGATGATATTGATTTAGGTATATCGCATATAATCAGGGGAGAGGACCATATTTCAAATACCCCGAGGCAAATATTGCTATGCAAAGCATTGGGGAAATCCAGCCCTATTTTTGCCCATATTTCTCTTTTATACGGAAAAGACGGAAAATTAATGTCAAAAAGAGATTTTAACGCTAATTTGGAATATTACAAAAAGGAAGGCTATTTGCCGCAAGCTATTCTTAATTATCTTGCTATAACAGGCAATACTTTTGTCGTGCATAATTACAGCAATGAAATACATAACAATAACAATACTGATTTTAATCGAACGATACATCCGATTATTGACAATAATAATGAAAATAATGAAATACATAATGATGAAAATTTGTTAAATTTGTTAAATAAAGATAAAGTTAAAGATAAGGAAATTTTTAGTTCAATTAATGAAATGGCTCAATATTTTGACATAAAAAGAGCTAAAAATTCAGGTGCCATATTTAGCGAAGACAAATTAAAATTTGTTAATGAAAAATGGCTTCAGCATTTAAGTGCGGAAACTTTAATTTCTATAATAAAAGAAAAATTTATGCTGACGGGTTATATATATTTATCCGATATAGATAGTAATAATAACATAGACATAGATGTACAAAATAAAAACGCCAATATTTCTGATGTTATTGATTGCGCAGAAAAAGAATACGGAAAAGAAGGGTTAATCCTTATTGTAGATTTTTTAAAAAATGAATATAAAACGGTTAAAGAAATTATTTTAGAGCTTAATAATGTTTTTTTATCTAAAGAAAAATATAAATATTTTGATAAAGAAATAACAGAGCTGTTATTTAAAAATTTTGAAGAAATTATTGATAATGGTTCTGCAGATTCAGAATTTGATGAGATTGCCGTAAAAAATGCAATACAAAAAATATCTAAGGAGAATAAGAAAAATATTAAAGATATTTACAAAAATTTAAGAATGGTTTTGACAGGGAAAACAAACGGTCCATCTATTCTTAAAATTGCAGTTTTGCTAGGCAAAGAACGAGTTCTGCCTAAATTAAAAATATAATATAATATAATATCTGCCTCGTATCCGGATAAAATAATTGACGATTTAAACCCCTTCAAAAATATCCTTTAACTCTATTTTGAGTCCGAGAGTTTTAATAAAAATTTTTTCGTTATTTTGAGCGTTTAATGAAGTAACTTCGTTAAATAATTTATTTAATTTAGTATAATTAGATATATTTTTATTTTTGACTCTTCCTTTTTCTATTTCTTCCGTTCGCCCGTATTTATCTACGGTTTTGGTTCGCGGATCTACCATCAAATATTCTTTCACTCCGCTTCTTTCATAGATTTCTTTTTTGACCTTCACATCGTAATAGCTGTTGGATGGGGAAAGGATTTCTATTACAAGGTCAGGGCTTCCGTCTATGCCGTGTTTTTTTATTATGTTTTTATTTTCGTTAGAAATAAAAATAATATCAGGCTGAAATGCGTTTCTGATATTTAAATAAACATCTATAGGCGCATTAAGAGCAAGTCCAATATTATTTTTTTTAACATGGGTATAAATCAAAAGTTCTAAATTTTTGGAAATTATCTGATGTTCCGTTAAAGGCGACGGACTCATTATGAGTTCTCCTTCTATTAACTGATACGGTGCTCCTTCAGGAAGATTAAAATAATCCCGTGCTGTATAATGTTTAGGATAAACTTCCGTGTTCTCTAATCTTTCTAGGATAGAATATTTTGGCATAACATTATTTTATTAATAAATTTTTATCTGATAATTTAATTTATTTAAAATAATTTCACTATAATTTATGTTAATATTATATCATATATAATTTTTTTTTAAAAATAATAAAGATGGTTGATTATTATAGAACGATAAAACGTGGATATTTTTGTGTTTAAAAAAATTAGATAATTATTAGAGACATAAATACTACTTATTAAATAATGCAGACGCCAGACTATATAGATAGCAGCTATATATCTATTAAGCAAACAGAAAAACATTCAATTGCTTCGCCCTTACCTACACTGTCCAAACCCTCTTTTGTTTTGCCTTTTATATTAATGTTTAATTGCGATAAATGTAAAATTTCAGATATAGATTGAATCATTTTTTCTTTATAATCTTTTATTTTTGGAGTCTGTGTTATTATAGTAATATCAATATTCATTATGCTGTATCCTTTATTTTGAATCATTTTATATGATTCTTGCAGCATAAAAACGCTGCTGATATTTTTTGTTGATTCAATATCGTCTGGGAATAAAGTTCCTATATCGCTTAAACCTGAAGCTCCCAGCAAAGCATCGGTTAAAGAGTGCAAGACGACATCTCCGTCAGAATGTGCAACCGTTCCAATATGATTTTCAATTAAAACCCCGCCTAAATACAGAGGTTTATTTTGTTCTTCTATGCTGTCTAACGGCAATTGCCTATCTTCTTTAATATCCCATAATGATTTAACTATCGTATTAACTATCGTATCGGAATTAATACTTTCTTTAATGAATCTGTGAATATCATAACCGTGTCCTATTTTTAAATTTGACATAATTAGTATTTAATAATTTTAATATTTATTATTGCCTTTCATTGTCTAATATTTCTTATTAAATGTTATTTATTGTCTATTTTTTTATTGTTCGTATTATTTTTATTCATTTTATTAAATTTATTCAGTAAAAATTCTGCTAATTCTAGATCAAAAGGCGATGTTATTTTTATATTAAATTCATTAGAAATAATAGGTTTTGCGGAATAACCATAATCTTCAACGAACGAAATGTCGTCTGTAAATTTTTTAATGTTTTCATCATTTTTAAATTTAAATACGGCATCCATAGCTTTTTTTATTAAATTAAATTTAAAAGCCTGAGGTGTTTTAGCTGCTATCAAGTTATTTCTGTTTAGTGTATATAAATATTTTAATTCAGAATTTTTCGAACCTGATTTATTACTTTTAGCATTATTGCTATTGATGATTTGAATATTTTCAATATCTTTAATAATGCCGTTATTCTTATTTATTTTTTTAATTTCTAAATCTTTAAATGTTTTAACCGTATCTGTTATATGTCTGTATAAAAAAGAAGCTCCAAATTCAACTGCTGCCTTATATAAGAGGCAAATTTCATCATTTGTCACAAAAGGTCTTGCGGAATCATGGATAAATATTATACTATCGTTTAAGCTATAGTTAAGATTAGATTCAGTATTATATTTAATATTATTTTTACATCTGGATTTAGAACCGGAATTTAAATAAGTAAAATTTTTTTCAATATAATTTAAAGCGTTATAAACTGATTTTTGTCTTAAATCCCCGCCCTCAATTATTTTTATTTTATCAATTATATTTGTATGTATATTTGCATAATCGGTTTTACAGTCATTTTTTTTCATAGTATCGGTATAAGTGCTAATGCCATTAGTACCATCGTTAGTATTAGTATCAGTATCAGTATTAACATTATTGATATTGTTATATTTATTAAACAATAGTGTTTTATTGATAAATTCCTCCCAATCAAATTTAAAAACATTTTGAGGCGGAACTGTTATAATTATGTTATCAAAGTTTATAGGCAGGTATTGATTTATAAAAATTTCAACACTTCGGATTAACAATTCTTTTCCGCTTACTTTAATTAATTGTTTAGGAATATCAAACCCTGTTCTTTTACCCATTCCCGATGCGAGAATAACGGCATAAGTTTTTATAGTTTGCAAAAAGTCCTCTTATTTTATTTAACTTATCTTATATAATATATTATAATATATTTATTTAAGTATATATAAATTATAAATTATTTAATAGTCGAATTTATTAATGAGGTTACAATAAAAAAAATGTCTTTTATGCGTTTATTAGGCAATATTATCTGGTTTGTATTCGGCGGATTTGTTATGGGTTTAGGCTGGATGCTTGCTGCATTAATTTCTTTTATAACAATAATTGGAATACCGTTCGGTATTGTATCTTTTAGAATCGGTATTTTTTCTTTTTGGCCTTTTGGAAGAAAAATAATAGATAAGCCGGACAGCGATGCAGGTAAATCAATCAGTTTAATAGGTAATATTATATGGTTTCTATTATGCGGATGGTGGCTTGCTTTAGGTGAGCTTATTGCCGCTTTAATATCGGCGCTTACTATAATAGGCATTCCGTTTGCATTGCAGCACTTAAAATTAGCAGGTCTTGCTATTATGCCGTTCGGTAAGAAAATTGTTAAAATATAATAATAAATGTTTTTATTTTAATACAAATTAAAAATAGTTAAACTTTTATTGCAATTTATTACAATCGGACTAAATATTTATTAAAATTTAATTTAAAAAATTTGATTTAAATTGTATATTTTAATATATAGCAATATTTTATTTATTAAAAACTTATTAATTAAAATTTTTTATTATGATTTTAAAGCTATTTAACAATAAAAAAGGCTTTAGTTTATTAGAAATTGTCATTACAATTATAATATTAGGCATATCTTTAAGCGCCATTCTTGAGAGTTTCATTGCAGGTTCCGCTTCAAGCGTTAGAATTGCAAATGAAGTTACGGCGACAAATTTAGCTAAGCAGTATATGGCTGATATATATTACTGCAGCGAAGCGGGAGGTCATGTCAATAACAGTTCAGGAGTTACTATTTGCAATAATTTTGGAAGCGCTAACGGAAACGGAAACGGAAACGGAAACGAAACAAGCATTTGGAAAAGCGGCTCATTAGGTTCTGGGTTTTCTTATATTACTTCGCCGCAAGGTCCCGTGCCTTTAAATAATTATTGTTTTTATACAACTATTACGCCGACTTATTACTCAGCAATAAATAGCGCCGGTGGAAATGCTAGTATATATATTAATGGGCAGCTCAATTGGAAGCAAAATCCTCCTCCGACTGCTGCTATTTCTATTGTTGTACAGACAGGCTGGTATAATCCAACTCCGACGAATGGGACACTTGCCTGTGCTGCTGCACCCCCGACAGCGTATCCAAGCGTCTTATTGAGCACAATTTTTACAAACTATTGATATTTAAAAATCGTGTCAATGAGCGCAAATGAAACGAATTGATAAATATAATTTAAAGTTAAAAATTAACTGAAAAACTTAAAATTTTTTTATTTGACTCCATTGCCGAGAAGTCTCCGTTAGCTATGGCAAGGTAGTTCACTAATACAAAATATATAAATAAATACTAAAAAAAGATATTTTAAGAGGTTATTATATTGTATTGATAGTTTGAAAAACAATACACATAAGATATAATAAATATTATTATGAAATCCTTAAAGGCATTAAATCTAAAAGATAACGAAGTGATAGCTATAACCGAACTAAAGAAAAGGATCTTGCAGCTATATCCTGATGCCGCGATAGTCTTGTTCGGTTCAAAGGCGAGAGGGGATTATAATGCGGATTCCGATATAGATATATTAATACTTCTTAATACAGAAGTAAATTC
>DAHXMB010000180.1:0-7110 GCA_027365695.1 Candidatus Acididesulfobacter sp.
AGAATACGGAAGATGATTTATAATTGAACCCTTAAAAAGATAACCTGTGCAAATATTAATTTTTTTTAAACCCGATAAAACATCTATCTTAGTAACAACCATTCCTGTAATACCGTTAAGGTATTTCGCCGTTTTTATCAAATTAGCATCAAACCAGCCGCATCTTCTTGGTCTTCCTGTAACGGAACCGAATTCTTCGCCTCTATCTCTTATCGCATCTCCGAGTCCTTCATTGAATTCCGTGGGGAAATAGCCTTCGCCTACTCTAGTAGTATAAGCTTTAGTGATACCTACCACCTCATCAATTTTTGTAGGACCTATTCCGATTCCTGACATTGAACCGCCTGCAACAGTATTTGAAGAAGTGACATAGGGATACGTGCCGTGATCCACATCTAAGAATGTCCCCTGCGCTCCTTCAAGCATAATATTTTTACCCGCTTCTATGCTTTGATTTATAAATTCGGAAGAATCTATCAAATAATCCTTGAGTTTATTGCCGTATTCAAAATATTCGTTAATTAATTCGTCAGGATTAAATATATTTTCGCCCAATACATTTTCAAATAAATAATTTTTTTCCTTAAGACTCATAATAATTTTATCATATAACACGTCTTTTTTTGTAAGATCAATTGCCCTGATTCCAATTCTTGCCACTTTGTCTTCATAGGCAGGGCCTATTCCCCTTCCTGTAGTACCGATCATTCCCGCGCCTCTCAATCTTTCCCGCGCTATATCCAATCTTTTATGATACGGCATAATAATATGGCATTTATGGGAAATATAAAATCTTTCCCTAATCCTTATGTTTATTTTTTGCAATGCTTCTAATTCTTCAAATAAGACAACCGGGTCTACCACTACGCCGTTACCGAGAATACAAATTTTATCTTCATTAAGTATACCCGAAGGAACAAGCCTGAAGACTAAACTTATATCGCCGGTAACCACCGTATGTCCGGCATTGTTGCCGCCTTGATACCTCGCAATTATATCAACATTTTTAGACAAAAGATCTACAATTTTCCCCTTGCCTTCGTCGCCCCACTGAAGACCTACCACTATAATATTTTTTTTTCTCATAATTTTAATATTTAATATAAATAATTAATTTTAATATTGAATCTATATTTTTTTAATGTTTATAATATATTCTTTGAATTTTTTTAGAGAATAAAAGTTGATTTTATTCTCATCTTTTATATTCTGATAAGAAACAATAAGTTTTTCTTTTTCGGCATTATTTTTGTCGTTATATATATAAACTAAGTTATTAATATGATTTTGTTTCATATATTCTATATGTTCCAAATAACCATAATCCATAAAATTAATTTCCGATTTAAATCCTGCATTTTTTAAGAATTTATTTAATTCAACGGAAATTATACGGTCTGCCGTTTTATTGGCTATTAAAAAATCATCTGATTTTACGGTTATTTTATTTCTGCCGATAAATTCTGAAATTATGTCTAAATTCATGGCAAATCCCGCGCCTGCATAATTTTGCCCGAAAGATTCTAATAAATTGTTATACCTTCCTCCGCCTATCAGTTCATAACCGCTGCCCGGCGCATAACATTCAAAAATTGTTCCCGTATAATAATGCAGCCTGCGGACTTCGCCAAGGTCAACAGTTATATATTCGTCTAATTGATATGTTTTAATATAAGATATTATCCTTTCTATATTTTCTATCGCTCTTTTTGATCTGTCATTGTCAACCATATCCCATGCTTTTTTAATAATATCTTTTTCCCCGAACATAAAAGGCAGCGCCTTGATAATATCTTTTTTTCTATCGTTCAAATTGACATTTTCAAGAATATTAATTAATGAAGAAACATCTTTTCTTGTAACGCAGTATTCAATTTTTTTGCTTATATTTTCATCAAGACCTGCAATGATTCCTCTAAAAAATTCAACATTACCTATGTCAACGTTAAAATCTTTAATTTTTAATTTTTTTAAAGATTCTATTGCCATAACAATAAGCTCCGCATCGCTCTCAGGCGAATCAGGTCCTACCATCTCAACGCCTGCTTGCCATATTTCTCTACGTTTTCCGCTTACTACATCTATGTTTCGCAATACGGGACCGCAGTAAGAAAATTTAAAAGGCAGCGCGTTAGAATTTATTATAGCGGAGCTCAATCGTCCAATTTGCAGAGTAAAATCGCTTCTAAAGGACAAAAGTTCCCCTGAGCCTACATCTACAACTTTGAATAAATTATTAACATCCGAATTAATCCTCAAAGTATCTATATACTCAATACTCGGGGTGATAACTCTTTTGTATCCCCACTTTGAAAATTCGCTAAGCAATACTTTACCCGTTTCAGCAATTATTGCTGCTTCGGAAGGCAAAAAATCCCTAGTTCCTGCCGGCGACTGGGTTCCCAAATTTATATTATTTTTTTTATTCACTGTAATTATAATTCGAGATATTGCGCGCGTATAATATTAGGTTCGGCTAAAAGTTCATTTATAACATTATTATCCGCTTTTGAATCAAGCTGCAATATGGAAATAGCCTGCTCTTTATCTCTGCCGAGGTGCATTCTTGCTATATTTATATTGTTTTTTCCTAAAATTTTTCCGATAGAAGCTATTACCCCCGGTTTATCAAGATTAAATATCGCAAGCATATGACCTTCAGGGATAGCTTCAATAGCATAATCGTTAATTTTTACTATCCATGGATTTTTTTTGCCGAATATCGCTCCTGTAATAATAAAAGTTTCTTTATCGGTTGCAACTGAAAGAGTAATTGTGCTGGTATAATCAAAATTAGAATCCGATTTGGCTTCAATAACCGAGATACCGCGTTTTTTTGCCGTTTCATTAGCATTTATGTAATTAATCTCTTCGCCGAGCAATGGATAAAGCAGACCTTTTATCGCATTTGGGGTGATAGCGGATATATTATGATTAGCTACAAGTCCGTTGTAATCTATTTTAATAGATTTAATGGCTCCTGCAACTAAATTTCCCGCAAGTTTGCCTAATTTTTCTCCTAACGTCAGATAAGGACCTACTACTTCAAGCTCTTCTTTTGTAACGGAAGGTACATTGACGGCATTTTTTATAGTTCCGTTAAGCAAATAATCAACTATCTGATTACAAACTGCCACCGCAACATTTATCTGAGCTTCCTCGGTAGATGCCCCCAGATGCGGAGTAACAATTAAATTATCTAAAGTTAAAAGGGGATTATTGACCGGAGGCTCAATTTCAAAAACATCTAATGCACATGATGCTACTTTTTTAGACTTTAATGCTTCATAAAGGTCAGCCTCATTTATTATACCGCCTCTTGCAATATTTAATAATCTCACGCCGTCTTTCATTTTTGCAATGGTTTCTTTATTTATCATACCTTTTGTTTCTTTAGAAAGCGGGGTATGCACACTTATATAATCGGATTTTGCATAAATTTCGTCTAAATTTACATAGCTGATCTCAAGTTCTTGGGCTTTTTCTTTTGAAAGAAAAGGATCGTATCCTATAACGTTCATTCCAAAACATTTAGCTCTTTTATTTAATGCTTGTCCGATATTGCCTAAACCGATTATGCCCAATGTCTTGTCGTATACTTCAGTGCCCTGAAATTTACTTTTTTCCCATTTGCCTTCCTTAATAGATAAAAAAGACTGGGGAATATGCCTTGACATTGCAAGAAGCATCCCAAAAGTAAGTTCAGCCGTAGTAACGGTATTTCCTCCGGGGGTATTCATCACAACAATTCCTGCAGCGGTTGCGGCAGCTTTATCTACATTATCTAGACCGCTTCCTGCTCTGCCTATAACTTTCAGATTTTTAGCCGCTTCAATTATATCTTTGGTAAGTTTTGTTGCGCTTCTGATAACTATCCCGTGATATTCATGTATTATCAATTTAAGTTCTTCGGGTTTTAAGCCGACTTTGACGTCAACCTGAATTTTACCTGTTTGAGATAATATATCAATACCTTCTTTAGATAACTTATCACTGACAAGAACTTTAAGCATCTTAACGGTCTCCTCCATTACATTATATAATATATTTAGTATAATATAGTATTTAGTATATATTTTAGTGAAATAAAATAAATTTTAATACTGATTTAATTTTAGCTGCTAAAAAGAGCTTCCTGAGCCGCTTTCAAACCGATACCCGTTTCAAATTTATAGCCAAGCTCTTTTAGCACGGCTTCTAAAGCAGAAATAACGGTTATTACGTCAAAACAACCTGCGTATCCTAAATGAGCAATCCTGAATATTTTGCCTTTTACCGCATCTTGCCCGCCTGCTATAGTAATACCATATTTCTCTCTAATTAATTTAGTAATCTTTCCTGCATCTATACCCTCAGGCGCCCAGGCAGCCGTGAGCGCATTGGATGGTTCATCTGCAGTGTATAATTTAAGACCTAATGCCTGAACCGCCTTTCTTGTAGCGTTAGCTAAACTTGCATGTCTTTTAAAAACATGTTCAAGCCCTTCTTCTTTAATTTCTTTTAAAACTTCACGCAATCCGACAATAAGCTGAACATTGGGAGTATATGCATTTTGATTTTTTTCCAGAGATTTTTTTTCTTTCTTAAAATTAAAATAATATTTCGGCAAATCTGATTTCTCGACAAAAGACCACGCTTTTTCATTTAATGAAGCAAAAGCAAGCCCCGGAGGAAGCATAAGAGCCTTCTGCGATCCTGTAACTACAACATCTATGCCCCATTCGTCTTGAGGAACATTTACTACCCCGAGAGCCGTTATAGCATCTACGACAAGTATTGTATTATCTCTTTTTTTAACTATTTCGGCTATTTCGTTAACAGGGTGATAAACTCCCGTTGATGTTTCGGATGCCTGGATATATACAGCTTTAATTTCAGGATCTTTATTTAAAGCATTTTCTATTGCCTCAGGAGAAACAGCATGCCCCCATTCTACATCAATTGCCTGAACGTCAACAGAGTATGCTTTGCAAATATCAAACCATCTTTCACCGAATTTTCCGCCTCTTACAGCTATAGCGCGGTCCCCTTTAGAAAGTAAATTTGAAACACATCCTTCCATAGCTCCAGTCCCGCTTGAAGTAAAAATTAAAACTTCATTTTTTGTTTGAAATAAGTACTTTACATTATCTCTCACTTCTTGCAATACAACCGAATATTCCGGTGCTCTATGATGAATAATAGGAAGCGCCATTTCTGCCAGTGCGCGCTCAGGAACCGGCGTAGGTCCCGGTGCCAACAAATACTTTTTCTGCATCTTTCAACCCCTTAGTTTTTTAATTATTATTTTTAATTATTATTTTTAATTAATTTATATATTATTTATTATTGCATAGATTGTATTTATATTTATATATATACTGATTTTTATTTAATTTAGAAAATGATAATATATAATATGTAAATATTACTAAATCAAATGGCACTGAAATTGTCAAGAATTTAACACAAAGGACTATTTAAAGTATTTGACTTTTTTTATATTATTGCTATATAATTTATAATCTATATTTGTATTTGTGCAAATGCATAAATAAAAAATATTTGCCGTAGATTAATCTATATATAATATAATTTATATATAAAATATAAAATTATTGCATTTAATAATTTAATTAATAAATTTTTTTAATGAAAAGTATCTGGAGATTTTTTTATGGATTTAAAATTAAACTATATATCAATATTGTTAAAAATATTTATATCAAATGTTTTATTATTAATACTTACTTTAGCTATTATTTCTTATCTAACCATTGCTTCTAATAATTCATACGGTGAGGCGGCAAAGATTCAAGCTACTGCGTCTCCTATAATTCAGATTAATTTTAACAACGTTTCTAAAGTCACTTCTTTAAAACATAGTAAATCAAAACAAAAAAAAAATTCTATTCTGCTTACGGTTACGCCGGATAAACTGAAAGTTGCATACAATAATATTAATAATATTAAAAATATTAAAAAAGGTATTAAAATAAAATCAGATAAAACAAATAATATACATAAAAAAAATAAAAAATACAGTGCAATAAAAAATATTAAAAAAATTAATACCAGTAAAATTAAAAATACGGTGCTAAGCAATTCAGGTCTTTTAATTACCGACGCCAAAGTTTCCTCTAATGCCTCTCATATTTTCCCTATGATTATTAATAAAGAAATTATACATTATATCCATTTTTATCAAAATACGGGGAGAGACGTTTTTAAAACAATGCTTGAAAGATCCGAAAGATATATTCCCATGATAAAATCTGTATTTAAAAAACTTGGACTGCCAAATGACCTTGCATATCTGGCGATGGTAGAAAGCGGTTTTTCTCCCACTGCTTATTCTTATGCAGGCGCAAGCGGCATGTGGCAATTTATTCCTTCAACGGCAAGAATATTTGGTTTAACGATTAATTGGTGGGTTGATGAAAGAAGAAACCCTATAGAGTCAACTTATGCGGCAGGAAAATATTTAAAAAATTTATTTAATACATTTGGTTCATGGTATTTAGCGGCGGCGGCATATAATTCAGGTCAGATGACGATTGAAAGAGCGCTGTCTCTGTATCCCGGCGGTAATTTCTGGACAATCTCTCAAAATAAACCTTATCTTTTGCCGGGACAAACAAGAAGATATGTTCCAAAAATTATTGCAGCAGCAATAATTGCAAAAGACCCTCAGAATTTCGGATTTAAAAATTTAAAATATAGAAAAGCTATAAAATTTGCGCAGGTCAAAGTGCCTTTTTCAGTTAGCTTATATGCCCTTGCAAAATGCGCCGAGATACCGGAAAATAATTTATGGAAGTTAAATCCTGACATATTAAGGGGAACAACGCCTCCGAATGATCCTAATTTCTTATTAAACATACCAGCCGATAAATTAAAAGTTTTTGAAAATAATTTTAAAGATATAAAACAATATGTACCGCAAACTCCAAAAGTAATCAACTTATCTTACAATAAACCGCAGGGAGGTTATTATACCGTGCAGCCTGGAGATACTTTAGATTCTATTGCCCTTAGATACGGAGTTTCGCTAAATACTCTGGAAGAAGCTAATCATTTAAGTTCTTATTCTTTAATTAATGTAGGCGAAAAATTGCTTATTCCTGGTAA
>DAHXMB010000197.1:0-7386 GCA_027365695.1 Candidatus Acididesulfobacter sp.
CTGCAGCTGCAAAAATTTATAGTTTTAAATTATTTACTTTAAATACAAAACATTATCCAATGCTGCATAAAGAGGATATTTTAATAAAATTAAAACATTGAAGGATGCTGCTCCTTATATATTTTTTGGCTTTTATGATAAAGCACTGATAAAGCATTCATGCAATTTTTAAAACTATACCCGCCGCCTGTTATAATATTTCTGTATGTTTGAACAGGTTCAAGAAGAGTTCCGTATAATTTGGCAAGATGCCTAAAATTATCTCCAATATTTTTTTTCCAGCGCATCGGTTTTTCCGGAATACGAGGAGCGATAGCGGCAACAAGGGTTTGATTGCAGTTAAATACTTCGACTTTTGCCTTTTTTATATGAGACTTATAGTATTTTAACGAATATATATGCTTAGGTTTTGGCTTAGCTGCACAGCCTGATAAAAAAACGGAAAAAGTAATTATTATAAAAGAAAAAACAAAAAAATATATTATTTTCTTAAAATTATTTGAATAGTACATAGTAATTTAAAATCCTCTAATAATATTTATTAAGTTTATTAAAATAAAAAGATTCATTGCTCACTTGTCGCGTAATGACGTGGAATTACGTTATAAACGATAAACTAAACCAGTATAGCAATAAAACATTCTAATAAATATTGCCGTTAATTTGGGAACGCTCTATTGTAAGCATAAAATTTATTATTTTATCTAAAATTTTTGTGGAAATATCTAAAAACATAACCCCTGTTCTATATTTTCCATTTATATTTATATAAGTTGAATGCATAATTTTTATATCTAATTTAAAATCATTGTTTTCAAGTTTTATTATAACGTTTTTAAAAACAATGCCTTGTTTAAATTTAATATCGCTATCAAAAGCAAGACCATCCGCACTCAAATCATAAACTTTATAGAATAAAATATTTTTATTGTATAAAAAACTAATATAGACTGCATCGGTATCATCGGTTGAAACTCTTAACGCCTTCCTTTTTTCAATAAATATAATTTCTTCAGGTTTATTTATCTCAAAATTATAATCATTATTATCTATAGATATGGTATTTATATAATTAGTTAAAAAATATCTTTCGAAAATATCATCGTCATTTCCGATACCAATCTTTAAAAATTTTGATGATATAATATTTTTATTGCCTTCAAAAGGCATAAGAGAATCTATTATTATAGACTTTTTTGTAGTTTCTATTAAATAAGATTTAAAATATTCTTCACTTGGATATAAAACAATAAATATATTTTTTCTAGAAATTAAAACATTATTTAAAATTTGGTCAATTATTTCCGGTTTATTAATTTTTAAAAGCTGAACTTTTGCGTTACCGGAACCTATATTATCATCCATTAAATTAATTATAATATTCTTTTCGGTTAATCTTAGTTATATTTTTTAATTATATGAATATGATTACTATTTTTTTAAGCATTTTTAAATTTATTTACTTTATATATATAAGATATTATATAATAAAAACCTGCAAAATACAATAAAGTTGAGTTTCTCAAGATTGCCGATAGAGATTGTTAAAATAGCTTTAAAGTTATATAAATACCGGATTCCCGCTTTCGCGGGAATGACACCCTTTGGGTGAAAACTTAAATACCCGCAAAGTCATTCCCGCCTACGCTTGAATCCAGAAAAATAATTTTCTAGATTCAAGCGTAGGCGGGAAAGTTCCTAAGATAGAAACGCACGCCGTTTCTGTTCACGAGGCTGTAAGTCAATAGCGAAGCAGCCATTCAGAATAAAATTTTCTATCGGCAATTTTGGGAATTGTAGAAAACGGTCATTGCCCAATTTTATATATTGTTAATAATATTATATATTAATTCTGAGGCATTAATGGAAAATTCAAAATCAAAATCCGAAAAATTGTTATCTATTTGACGTTCTGGTCCTTTAAATTTAAATAAACTCGCCTCATTTTTGCTATACATATTATCATGCCTATGTTTGCTATAATCATGGTCAGCGTTTTTGTTAATATTTTTAGCTTCATTAATAACAATGCTATCCAAGTTTATAGACTTAAACATTTTATTTTTTCCAAGGTGCAATAAACTTACTAAAGATTCTATAAAATAATCAGATTTTTTTTCTATTTGCTTAATCTTTTCATTTATCTTATCATTTTTATCATTTATATTTATATTGCCATAACCTTGCATATTTTGCATATTCATATGCTGAGTATCTCGTAATTTCCGTAATTCATCTTGCAAATTAAATAATTCGTCTATATTGTCAATCTGATCTTTTAAATCTTCAAATCTTGTAATAAGAATAGGGCACTCTGAATTTGTAAATAAAAGAATATTCTTAATTGCGGAAATATTGTCGCTGTTTTTAAATAATTCTAAGATATTTTGATTATAATCTTTAAACAAATAATTTAATTTATCTTTATCGGTTTTATTTTTACTTGAATGTTTATTTGAATTGATTTGGGAAATAAAAATTAAACATTGCCATAAATCAAGAAAAGTCTTGACGGGTTCAATTTGTTTATTTTCATATACTATAAGATAAGATGAGATTAATTCTTTAATATTTTTCATTATATAAAACTCCTTTACGCAATATAGTTTATGATTATTTTTTATAATTAATTTATGTGCATATTTTTTATTATAGCTGATACATTGTGTTATTTTATAATATTAATTTAGGAGTCTATTTATAATATTTAGTATTTATTTTATTTTAATTAAATTAATTTAAATTATTTATTTTATTATTTTATTTTATAAGCCCCCGCCTTTAGGCGTGGGGTCTATGACCTGAACTCAGGCTTTAGTGTCTCAGCAGGGAGCGTCATCGGCTTTTACCTTATTCTCGCCAAACGTATATTTTACAGCATTGAGTTTATTATTTTCAAACTGTCCGCCGGCATCGCATGCGCTAACATTTACCGCAGCCGCAGGCAAAACGGATGAAAACGGAGTAGATAAATTTGAGGAAACCGATGAAACTGATGAATTCCCGTTTTCAGCAGCGGCAGCAGGCATGTAAAAAGCTTGATTCTTATTATTATAAACATTGAATATTACGCCTGCGTAATAAGGACATTTTTCTTTTCTGCATCCGTGAGGATGTAATTTGACAAAACCGCATTTAATTTCAAAATCTTTATCTGCAAGAACTTCTCCAAAATCTTGATAAATACAGGAGATAATAATTTCAATAGCTTTAAACATATATGCTTTACAGCATGAAGGTCCTGTAAGCTCGTAAATCGCGTTTGAAACGGTAGAGGTTAAACCCATTGTAATTTTTTGCTCTATATCTTTGCCGCAAACCGCTCCTGTTAGAATAGAATAAATTACCCCGCATGCAGGGACGATTCCGCATACCCCGCTTAATCCGCAATATCCTCCTACAGCCTGTTTCGATAATCTGAAAAAAGCCTCTTCTATATCCTCATTGCCTATATTAAAAAGTTTTTTGTTTTTTAAACTTGCAAGAATTGAACCCGTCAAAATATAGCAATGATGACATCCCAGCATTGGTATATTTTGATTTTCTAATATAGAAAATACAATTTCAAAAGGATTTTCGGCAGCAGTATTTATAACAAATTCTTTAATATAATTAATTGAAGAAATATTATGGCAGTCATCGCAGACATAATGAGATTCGTCATTTGCGCAGACGATATTTGACTTTTCTTTTTTCCCGCAGTAAAAACAGGTCAATTCCTCGGAAGATTGCAGATATCGCAATTTACTTCCGCATATCAGACAATTTGAAACGTGGCTGTTATGGTTATCGCAAGAATCTTCAATTTTATTAATTTCATTCATAGTTATTATTATATATGCCAATATTCAAAAAATCAATCTAAAGAAAAGCTGACCGCAGTCGTGCATAATACGGCGATAAGTATTCATTTAATTCTTTTTTATAGTTTCTCCAAATAGGCATAAATTTATCCATATAACAAGTAAATGTCTTATTATGGTTTTTTTCTAATAAATGGGTTAATTCATGCGCCACTATATATTCAATGCAATAATGAGGCTTTTTAATAAGTTCGGGGTTGATCCAAATCCTTTTATTCTCAGGATTGCAGGAGCCCCATTTCGTCTTCATTTTCCTTATTTTCCATTCTTTTATAGAAACACCGATTATTTTCTGCCATTTGTCAAAAATATCGGGGAGTTCTTTTTTTAGTTCTTCTCTCTATACAATTATCTAAATAAAGTTTATTTTTAATTTTATTTTATAATTCATTCAATATATTTATTTAATTTTAGCAGTTCACCTATAGAAATAAAACAAACATCCGTATTATTAACATTTAATAATGTGTTTAATTCTAAGTTTACTATAAATGCCTTTTTTGGCGCATATTTGCCTATAAAACTCCTCATAGACGCTTCTAATTTAGGCATTTTATATTTTTTATATTTAACTTCTATCGGGATAATTTCCCTGCCGAAATCTAATACGAAATCAACCTCCGCTTTATCTAACGTCCTCCAGAAATGGATACTTCCGTTTGTAAATTTAATTTTTTCTTTAATAATATTTAAAACTAAATTTTCAAAAACATGTCCGAAGTCGGCATTGTTGCCGAATAAATTTATACTAAAATTTCTCAAACCGATATCATAAAAATAATAAACAGGCGATTTAACGATTTCTTTTGAAGAATTTTTAAAATAGGGCATCACTTTTTGCAAAATAAACGTCTTTTCGGCATAAAAAAGATAATTTTTTAACGTTTGAACGGAAATATTTATTTCAGACGCAATATTAGAATAGTTCGTCAGATTTCCCAGCCTGCCTGCAAGAATTTTTATTAAATCGGAAAACGCGTCTATTCTTTCAACCTTTAATAAATAAGAAATATCTTTTTCTAAATAACTATGAAAAATATCGTTGATAACAAAAATTTTTTCCCTTTGTTCTTTTTCTAGTACAACTCTCGGGTATCCTCCAAAATTGAGATACTCAGCCAGATAAATATTTATTAATTCATGTTCTAATTCAAAAAAGGCTGCTAAATCGTCATCATATTTATAATCTGTTTTAAAATTTACAAATTCGTCAAAAGAAACAGTGCCCAGCTCAAATATTCTTTTTCTGCCTACTAATGATTCATGGATTTTTTCTTTTAATTCAAGACTGCCTGAACCGGAAACTATAAGTTTATGCGGAAGATTCATATCGTATAATCCTTTTAAAAAAATGCCCGCATCATTTTTTCTCTGAATCTCATCTATAAATATGTAACCCTTCTTGTCTCCAAATTCAAGTTCTATTTTTTTTAACAGCATATGCTGCGAAGAAAAATAATTTTTATCCATTTCGCTGTCTAAATTTAAAAACAGCGTTCGCTTTCCGTCTTTTTCAAGCTCGGATTTCAATAAATTCATTAAAGTTGTTTTGCCGGATTGTCTTGGACCTGTTAGCAGAGAAATCTCTTTTTTCTCGGCGTGGGAAAGCAGGTCTTTATATATATTTCTTTTAATTAGCTTCATGCTTTCATTTTAACCCGATAATTCAGAAAGTCAAGTGTAAATATACTGATTTTTAACCCTTATTTTTTGGACTTTCCGAAGGCTAATAATAAACCTGATAATATATCTATAGGTTCGGGCGGGCAGCCTTTTATCAGAATATCAACGCGCAGCTTATCTCCGATACCGTCTAATGTGGCATAGCTGTCTTTAAATACTCCTCCGTCCATAGCGCAATCGCCTATAGCAACGACAAATTTCGGATAGGGAATATTCTCGTATGTTTTTAGCAATGCCGAATACATATTTCTTGTAACGCATCCCGCGACCATCAAAACATCGGCGTGTTTTGGAGCCGCCACAAACTTAAATCCGAATCTTTCCATATCGTAATACGGATTGGTAAGGGCTGCCAGTTCATGAAGACAGGCGTTGCAGCTTCCTGAATCAACAAACCTTATAGAGATATTGTTGATAAAATGTTTATTTTCTGATTTATTCAGTAATTTATTTTTTAGTTCTTCATTAAATAAAACGATATTATCTTTTTTAATATCTTCTATATTTATTTTTTTAGTTTTTATTCCTTCTTTTATTCTTGTTTTTATAATATTGAACATAAAATTTTTCTTCCGTATATTTTATTTTTATATTATTATTATTAAAAATAGTTCATCATAAATCATTTCCTGCATAGCTTAAATTTAAACTTTTATTTACTATAGGAAAATCGGCTATTATATCTCCTATAACCGCAAATTCTATTAACTGCCAGTTATGAAAAGAAGGGTCTCTTATTTTCCACCTCGCAATTTTTAACTCTTTATCAATTTCAACAAAATGCATAATATTGCCTCTCTGGCTTTCGCAGTATCCTAATGCCCATAAATAGCGATTGTCAGGGTTAGATGATTTAAACGTGGTTGCGTTATTGTTCTTCATATTCATATTTATAGTTGACATTGCCTCGTCTGCCGGCGGCAGCTTGTCTAAACACTGCGTTATAATTGAAAAAACTTTCTTCTATGTCGTAAAATCTTATTAAAAGCCTTGCAAAAACATCTCTGTTTTTTAAAACTTTTGAGTTAAAATGCAATTTATCATAAATCAGGTAAGGATGTTCTTTTCTGGTGTCTGACGGCACTCCCGACGCTCTTGCCGCGAAACCTAAAGCGCATAAATCTAAAATAGTTTCTTTGTTTATATATCCCGTTTCTTCAAACCTTTCGCCTATAGTTGATGAATTTAAAAGCATTTTTTTTAAATTCAGATAATGTTTTTTAAAATTATATAATTTTTCCTTCAAAACATTTTTTCTCAAGTTATCAATATTCCCGCAGGTATTTATTCCCCCAAGAGATAAGATGCCTTTATTAAATCTGCTTCCGGACAAATATTTGTTTAATTCCATAATATCTTCTTTTAACACAAAAGTTTCCTGAGCGCCGAAACTGTACCCCGCATCCTGAAACAGCCAAGCAAAATCATTGATATTGCACAATAATCTTTCTAATTCGGCGTAAATAGTTCTTATATATAATACGTCTTCAGGAATTTTTATATTTAAAATCTTTTCGGCTGCCGCCAAAAAGGCTATAGAATGAGCTACGCAATGGTCTCCCGATATTTTTTCGGCTAAAGATAATGTCTCGCTTATTGTTTTCCCTTCGGCAATTTTTTCTATCCCTCTATGTTTCCAAAAATGCCTTATTTCTAATTGCAGTATAGGTTCTCCCGACATACTGAATCTAAAATGCCCCGGTTCAATTATACCTGCGTGAACGGGTCCGACTAATATATTAAAAACTCCGTCTCCTTTAACGTCTTTATTATAATTATATTCGCCGTATTTTTTGAATTCCGGTCTGAAATTAAACGGATAGTCTTTCCTTAGAGGATG
>DAHXMB010000073.1:0-4435 GCA_027365695.1 Candidatus Acididesulfobacter sp.
AAATAAAATAAAATAAAATAAAATAAAATAAAATAAAATAAAATAAAATAAAATAAAATAAAATAAAATAAAATAAAATAAAATAAAAATTATGGCAGCATACTTGTTGGATTTCGAAAAACCTATAGGCGAACTTGAAAATAAGATAGAGGAACTAAAAACATTTAATCTTAGCGGCATAGCCAATGTAGATGAAGAAATAAAAAACCTTGAAATTAAAAAAGATAAGGTGATAAATGAAATATTTAAAAATTTAAACAGCTGGCAGATTGCTCAGCTTTCTCGGCATCCGTCTAGACCTTACACTTTAGATTATATAGACATTATTACCGATAATTTTATAGAAATGCATGGAGACAGAGCATTTATGGACGACAGATCTGTTGTCGGAGGGTTCGGGTTTATTAAAAAAGACAATGCTGCATCAAAACCGCAAAGAGTTCTTATAGTCGGGCATCAGAAAGGCAGAACCACAAAAGATAAGATGCAGAGAAATTTTGGAATGTCTAATCCTGAAGGTTACAGGAAAGCTCAAAGACTTTTTAAACTTGCGGAAAAATATTTAATCCCTGTCGTAACGTTTATAGATACCCCTGGCGCATATCCCGGTCTGGGAGCGGAAGAAAGAGGTCAATCGGAAGCGATCGCGCGTTCAATTTACACGCTCCTTAATATAAAAGTTCCGGTTATATCGGTAATAATAGGCGAAGGAGGAAGCGGAGGAGCGATTGCTTTTGGTGCGGCAGATAAGGTCTTTATGCTTGAGTATTCTATATATTCAGTAATATCGCCCGAAGGATGCGCTTCTATTTTATATAAAGATATAGCTAAAACTGAAGAAGCCGCAAATGCGTTAAAGCTTACCGCTAAAGATTTATTAAATCTAAAGATTATAGACGGCATAATACCCGAGCCGTTAGGCGGTTCGCATAGAAATAAATTTGATGCGGCTGCTAATTTAAAAAATACTATAATTAAAGCTATCAATGATTTAAAAGATAAAAAACCGGATATAATTAGAGACGAAAGAATTAAAAAATGGATAAACATTGGCAGGACGAGTCAAAATACTTAAATTGAAATATAAATTAATTAAAAACAAATATTTAAAACAAAAAAATATAATAAAATTTAAATATTTGGTATAAAAATTTAACCTCTTGCTCGCAGGATTAATTATTTATGGTAGAATTCCCGGAAATAGCATATTTTATGTCCAAAGATTTATTGTCAAAAAATTCAAAAGAAGATGTTTATGAGAAAATTTCCGTAACAGCTTCAAAATTTATAAAGAGTGATTTAATTACGATATTTATTGTAGATGATGAACTTATTAAACCCGGAGGTCCTGAATTATCGGATAAAATAAATTGCGTAAAGTATTATAAAGAAAATCAATTTATAAAAAAAGATTTTACGCTTAATATGGGAGAATCTATAATAGGTTCCGTTATTGAAAACGGCGAGCCTATTGTTATTAAAAATTTTAAAGAAGACTTAACCGATGTTTGCTATGAAGTTGAAAAACAATTTTCAGGAATGCGTTCTCTTTTAAGCATACCCATTTTTGCAGGACCGTTAGTTCTTGGAGCGCTAAATATTTATTCCGAAGATATTTACGAATTTACGGAGCAGGAAAAAGAAATCGGAAATTTTATCGCTTTATTGGGTGGAATATTTATTTATAATTCAACGTTATTTGAAAATGCCAATTTTTTATATCTTAATCAAAAACAGCAAAATGAAAAAATCAGCACGCTTCTTTCTATGTCAAATCTTGTTTCGTCTTCGCTTGATTTATCTAATATTTTAAGTCTAAGCGTAGATAAATTAATAGAATTTACAGGCACCAGCGGTGCCGCAGTATATTTTGTAGATAAAGAAGAAAATAAATTTTGCTATGAATTTTTTAATTGCGGCAAACCTGAATGCGAATTATACAACAGCATACTGCACTGTTATACCTACCCTAATTTTCAATGTATTTATTTAAACGAAAAATTTTATCAAAAATTATCTGATATAGAAAAATATAATATTGATAGCTTTGAAGGTTTAAATTATGAAGGTCTAAATTGTAATTTTATAAAATGCGATAAATCTGACGTAATTTTATCAAAATGCGCAGAATGCCACTATTTTAGACATTTACGGCTCAAATTATTAAAATTATATGCAAGAAGAAAAGGGAAAACTTATGATACTGAAATTATAGAAAATAAAAATAACAATTGCAATGACGATGGTAATATTATATGCACTTTAGATAATGCCGAAGATAATCAAAACCAGCCGCTGCCTAATAGCCTGCCGTCATCATTTCTCGCAGGCACGGGAGTCTGCTTAGATTGTTTAAAAAATTTTAAGCCTACCGTTAGAAACTTTAATAAGAATATTTTTGAAGGTACGATAAAAAACAAGCTTGAAGTTGAAAATTTCAGCAAACATAATAATATATCTGAAACGCAAGACGATTGTTTAAAGGACTTGTACGCATTAACAGAGGTAGTAATTCCGCTTAAGACGGAAAAAAATTTTATTGGATTTATTTTTCTTTTAAATGATAATATTTATAAAAATTTACAAGAAGAAAATAAGAAGAGTGAACGTAAAATCAAACATATAAACATTCATTCAAACAATTTGGCTAATTTGCCCGATTCATTAGATTTTTTATCTGCCGTCTCGGATATTATTGCTGTGGCATTGTCAAATGCCGAGAGTCTTAATGCAGTGGAAGAGTCGCATTTTGAAACTATTAATTCAATGTCTGAAGCAATAGAAGCAAGAGATGAATATACCAAAAGTCACGGAGACAGACTTGTGGAATATGCGACGTCAATAGCTGCTAAATTAAGTTTGAACGAAATTGCTATCAGAGATATAAAATACGGCGCCGTATTACACGATGTCGGAAAAATAGGCATAAGAGATTCTGTTTTAAATAAACCGGGGAAACTTACGGATGAAGAGTATGAAGAAATAAAAAAACATCCTGAAATAGGTTTTAATTTATTAAAAAAAATAAAATTTTTAGCTCCGGTTGCCAATATTGTCCTGCATCATCAGGAAAGATACGACGGCAAGGGGTACCCTGAAGGATTAAAGGGCGATTCTATACCTATAGGTTCAAGGATTATCGCCGTTATTGATACTTTTGACGCAATGACTACCGATCGTCCATACAGAAAAGCCTTGCCGAAAGGAGAAGCTTTGCAGGAAATAAAAAAATGTTCAGGAACCCAATTTGACCCAAAAATAGTCAATGTTTTTCTTAAAGTTATATCTGAAGAAAAAAATTAAGCCGATTATTTGTAAAAAATTAATGACTAATAAATATTTAATGATTCAAGGAACAACAAGTTCCGCGGGAAAAAGTTCGTTAACGGCAGGTTTTTTGCGTTATTTTTCAAACGATGGTTTTATCTGTTCCCCTTTTAAGCCTCAAAATATGTCTTTAAACAGTTATGTAACGGATGACGGCTGCGAAATTGCCCGTTCACAGTCCATGCAGGCTGAAGCGGCAGGTATCAAACCTACGAAATTTATGAACCCTATTTTAATAAAACCTTCAAAAGATAATTTAATGCATCTGATTGTAAATGGGAAATTTTTTGGCAATATGACTTTCCAAGAGTATAATTCTAAAAAAAATGAATTTATTAAAGTAATAAAAAAAAATTTTGAATATTTACTAAGCAAAAACGATATTATAATTATTGAAGGCGCAGGCAGTCCGGCAGAGATTAATCTTTATGATGTAGATATTGCAAATATGGGTTTTGCTGAGATTTACGATATTCCCGTAATACTTGCAGCAGATATAGAACGCGGAGGAGTTTTTGCGTCAATTTACGGTACGATAATGCTTTTACCCGATAAATGGAAAAAATTAATAAAAGGGTTCATTATTAATAAATTCAGAGGAGATGAATCAATTCTAAAACCAGGGATTGAAATAATAGAAAAAAAAGTGGGCATGCCGTGTCTGGGAGTTATACCATATATAGAAAATCTGTATATAGAAGCAGAAGACAGTTTAAGTTTGCAATATTATGACAAAATCAAAAAAATAATTTCTAAAAACTATAATTCGCCAAAAAATAATATTGAAATTAATACAAACGGTTTTTTTAAACGTAATATTTATCAGGATAATTATTATAAAGAAGGCAACCTGAACCTAAACCCTCAAAAACTTGAAGATAACGAATTTGAACTTTATGAGAATGAAAACAGTAAATTTAAAGTTGGAATTATACATTTAGATAGTATTTCAAATTTTAATGAATTTGATCCGCTTTTTCTTGATGAGAGATTTAATATTTCTTTTATTAAAGAATCATTTAATAAAAAAACTTCCTTGAATTTAAAGAGTTTTTTATTTCTTCATCTACATTGGCTATGCCGCTAAGATTAAATGTTTTTAGTTCCT
>DAHXMB010000233.1:0-5240 GCA_027365695.1 Candidatus Acididesulfobacter sp.
AGATGGGGAGGGCGGGCAGAGTAAACAACAATTAGACAATAAACAAAATATAAATCCTTTAGAAAATCCTTTGTCGCCTTCAACTAGTAATAAAAATACAGCGACTGCAAAAAAAACTTCGACTGCAAAAAAGAAACAGCCCTCGTCGACGAAGACCAAATCGAGGACAAAAGCAGGTTCATTGGATTTATCTGCGACTGCAGCAAAAGACCGTTCGGCAAAACCCGTGCAGACGAAACCAAAGATCAAAAAAACTGCCGCAGTTAATAAAAATAAAAATATTACTAAAAATACGGCGGAATAAAATAAATATAATAATTATTAATTTAAATAATATATAAATTTATTATTTTCTGGATGCGAAAGTTAGTTAGTTTAGTAATTTATTTTGTTATTCAGATACTTATTTTATTAAATGTCAAGATTAGAGACACTTAAGGCGTTGTCTTCAATAAATTTTCTTCTCGGTTCCACCCTGTCTCCCATAAGCACATCAAACATTCCATCTGCTTCTATTAAATCATTTATATTGATTTTTTTTAGCATTCTTGATTCTTTATTCATTGTAGTTTGCCATAACTGATCCGGATTCATTTCCCCAAGACCTTTGTATCTTTGAAGTTTTTTTTGCAGTCGCTGTATTTTTATTACTAGTTGAAGGCGACAAAGGATTTTCTAAAGGATTTATATTTTGTTTATTGTCTAATTGTTGTTTACTCTGCCCGCCCTCCCCATCTTCGTTATTTACAGGATCATTAAACTGATCTTTAAATTCTGTCGTCGCTTTTTTAAATTCCCGTAAACCTTTACCTAAAGATTTTCCTATATCTGGAAGCCTTTTAGGGCCAAATACGAGCAAAGCTGCCACAATTATTATTATTATTTCCGGCGTTCCTATACCAAACATTTTTTCTCCTTGTTCTTTCCATTATATATATTATTAATTATAACATATTTTATTAAAATAAAAAACATAGTTATTATACTTTAATAATTCTTCCATAGAAACTATCAATGATATTTCAATGATAAGCAATACTGGATTCCTGCTTTCGCAGGAGTGACTTTGCGAAGATTTATCGTTTTACGCATTGCAAATGCAATTAATATACCGTACGTAGTATATATTATATATTATCCCAAAATTGCCGTAAAAAGCGAAAAATAAACTTGCGAATTTAATATTAAATTTAATATTAAAAATATTAATTGTTCCTTTTGGAACAATTAATATTTTTAAGTGTCCCAAATAGTTCAATTTTAAACACACATAATTATTAAACATCTTGTTTAAAGGCATTTAATATATGGCACTATTTTTGCATAATTTAAAGAATGACTGCTAAAAATATGTCAAATACTAAATACTTAATTTATAATATCAAATCTAATAATTCGCATATATTTATATATCATTATTATAATAAATAATGTAATTATAATAAAAAATGTATTAATATATTGACATATAGTTATTGCAAGTAATATAATTATACATAATAAGAATATTGTAGGTAATTATATATAATATAAATTTATTTAAGATAACTCATTATTTAATCCTCTCTAATTTATTTGAGAGATACAAATAATCCATTGACTTTATTTATATCTGTATTAAAACATATATCATATATGTTGTGCTTTAAATGTAAAAGCGATAACCAAGCAATTACATTAAAAGACTTAAATATTCTACAAGAGGTAAGGCGGGTATCGGTTATTATATTAGTTTAGCGTTAAAAAAAATAGATATAATAAATAGATATAATAAATAGATAAAATAAATAGATAAAAGGGAGGGTTAATATAACAAATATGTTTAATCTGAACCTGACATACAGCGTTGCTTTATTTGGAGGGATGTTAGCCTTTTTTTCTCCGTGTGTTCTTCCATTAATACCGGGATACATTTCGTTTATAAGCGGGGTAAATCTCGAAACTCTTACTTCCGAAAAAAATCATAAGAATATGATTAGAGTTTTTACTGCGTCCCTTGCTTTTGTTATTGGATTTTCCGCAATATTCGTAGGGCTTGGAATCGGTTCGGAAACAATTTTCAGCAATTTCCTTAAATCGCATTTAAATATAGTAAGAATAATCGGCGGTATCATAATCATCCTTTTTGGGCTGTACTGCCTCGGTTTGTTTAAGCTTAATTTTTTGAGCAGAGAAGTTAATATTTTTCCGTGGAAAAAAAGAGGCGGTTTTATAGTAGGATCTTTTATTTTAGGCATCGCATTTGCGGCAGGCTGGATACCATGTATAGGACCGATACTCGCATCTATTCTTCTTTATACGTCAATGAACGGATCATTAACAAAATCTATCGAGCTTCTATCTTTTTTTAGCTTAGGGCTTGGTATCCCGTTTATTTTAGCGGGTCTTTTTTTAACTTATTTTATGACATTTTTTAAAAAGATAAGACGCCATTTAAATTTATTTTCAATAGTTTCAGGCGGTTTTTTGATTTTAATGGGCATACTTACTATTACCGGAAATTTTGAAGCGTTATCGCAATATTTAATCGGCGTTTTGTAAATTTTCGGTGTTCGGCGCATAATTTTGGTGCTTGATAAATTTAATCAATGATTTAATATTAATGAATAATTAAGATGATAAATATGATAAAACGAAAAAATGCTATTTTGCTTATGATTTTATTATTTGTTTTAGCCATATCGTTAATAGGATATACGTCTGTTTTTGCCTCAAATCAAATTCACTGGGAGAATCTTTCTTCCGCTATTAAAAACAATAAGGTAAATAAAAAAGTTTTTTTGATTCATTTCTACTTTCCTACCTGCAGCTACTGTATAAGAATGGATAAAAATGTGTTTAGCAGGAAAGATGTTATCAATTATCTCAATGCACATTTTCATAACGTCTTGGTTGATATATACAGTCATAAAAAGGTAATGTATTTTAACGGAAAATATATGTCCGATTCTCATATTACTTCCAAACTCAATGTGACAGGCACTCCTACTGAAATATTTTTCAGCCCGACGTATAAAAAAATCTTCATTTTACCGGGATATTGGTCAAAAAATAATTTTTTACTCGTTGTAAAATGGATCGGGTCTGGTAAATATAAAGTAGAAACATTAAGAAAATTTTCACGCGCTCAGTGAAGATAGGTATCTATATTATATATAACATATAAACAATCAAAATCAATTAGTTTATTGCATTTAATACATGCATTTAATACATTTAATACAATAGTTTAATAATTAAAACCAATGGAGGTCCCAAAAATGGACGATCATGTCTCAAGAAGAGATTTTATTAAAAAAACTGCGGTGATAACTTTGGCAGCTGTTGTGCCTATTTCGGTTGTTTCCGATGCCGGTGCCGCATTTGCAGCGTCAAAACCAAAAGTAAATAAGCCCGGTAAAAAAATTCAAATTAATAAGACAAAATTGAAAGAGTTTAAAGGGAAAGAGATTATATGGCCGGAAAAAGGTTCCGCCGAATATAAAAAAATGATGCTTCCCACGGTACATTTGCCTTTAATTGCTCAAAACGGCGGACTCGTTCCTCTTGCTATTGCCTCTAAGTATCCGATGGAGAAGGGTAATTATATCAGAGCTTACCATGTTTTTGACCTGAACAACCCTGATCCGCATATTGCTTCATTTTATCTGACACCCGAAAACGGTAAGGCGTTCATTGCTACAAGGATAAAGATTCAGCAGGAATCCTATGTTCAGGTTGTAACCGAATATTCAAACGGTTCGCTTTACGGCGTCCGCAAATTTATTAAAGTTACAGTCGGCGGTTGTTAAAAAGTTAAAAAACTTATTTAATAACTTTAATTATTAAATAAGTTTTTAATATTTTAATAATAATATAAATCATATTACAATATTTAAACAATAATAATAGTTATCAAATAATATAAATAAAATAATATACAGTTATTAAATAATATTTAAAAAATATAAATAAAATAAATATAAGGAGTTTGATATGAAATTAGGAGCAATTCTTGTAAGAATACCAAGAAAGGTAAAAGCCGGACAGGTATTTAAGGTTATGTCCATAACTAAACATCCTATGGATACGGGGCTTGTTAAGAATCCTAAAACGGGGAAAATAATACCTATGTGGATTATAAATAAAGTGGAGATTTATTATGATAAAAAATTAATAACCACATGTGATTACGGCATAGCCATTTCGGCAAATCCCTTTCTTGCCTTTTATCTAAAAGCGGATAAAAAAGCGCCTCTTGAAATTGTTGAGTACGATACTCATCATAATGTCTATAAAAAAACCGTAATGGTCAATGTGGTGTGAGTATATATATTATAAGGTGTTTAACCGGAGAGAAAATCGGCCGCTCCGGTCAAGTATATAAGTTTAAAGCCGACAGAATTTTTTAAGATACGGAGGATAGCTCTCCTCCCCGACTTAATAGAAGACGGGGTATATGAGTTATAAATTTAGATAATGTTAATGAAGAAAAAAAGGCTTATTGCGTATATGACGTTTATTTTTGCCTTATCTCTTTTTGCGGCAGCGTTTTTTCCGGTAAATTCATTTGCTGCAAAAATTCCAAAAGGTCCTTTTTATATTCTTAAAGTCAAAAAAAGCTTTAAAAGCGCCCTGTTTGATTTAAAACAGGGAATAGAAAATGCAAACTTCAGCATTATTGCAATTGCCCCTATATCCGCGGGCATAAAAGGAATAGGATATAAGATTCCCGATCTGGAAGTTATCGACTTTTGCAAACTGATAGACGGTTATAGACTTTTAAAAGGCGATATGAACTATGCCGCGTTTATGCCCTGCAGAATCGCTATTTATAAAGACGGTAAATATACGGTAATGATTTCCTTTTTACCTTCTTACTTTTCAAAATTTTTTAAGAATAACGCAGAGCAGAAAAAGACGATAACAGCAGTGACGAAGCAGATTATTCAAATTATGAATTCTGTGAAGACAGGATTTTAAAAGTTAATTATAACAAGGGGGTTTATAATAAAAATGGATTTAAAAAATATTACAAGAAGGGATTTTATAAAAAGCACGGCGCTTTTAGCAGGCGCCGCCGCAATTAATCCCGTTAATCTTTTAAAGTTTAAGCCGGTAGGAAACCTGACGATAACGTGGAACTCCGATTCCCATGCGCATCTTAAGCCCGTATTATATCGTGAACCTTCCGTCAACATCGGTCCTCATTTAATGAACGGAAGACCCGGTCATCTTGTCGGGGATGCTTTTAACCTTTA
>DAHXMB010000237.1:0-10108 GCA_027365695.1 Candidatus Acididesulfobacter sp.
AAAAAGGAGCGGCGGAAAATATAATTTCGCATATTTTTAAAGCAGGTGATGCAGCATTAGTGACAGAAGCGGGTACCCCGCTTATTTCCGACCCGGGTTCATATCTTGTAAGAATGTGTATTGAAAGTGATATAAGAGTTATACCTATTCCTGGACCTTCCAGCGTTATAGCCGCATTATCGGCATCAGGGGTGGATGTATCGGAATTTACTTTTATAGGTTTTTTACCTAAAAAACCAGGTAAAAGAAAAAATATGCTCCTTAAATTAAAAGAGGAAGGAAGAACTTTCGTCGTGTTTGAAGCGGCAAGAGACATTAAAAAATTGTTTGATGTCATAGAAAATATTTTTGGAAATATAAAGATATGCTATGCAAAAGAGATTACAAAGTTTTTTGAAAATATTAGAACTAAAGATATAAGCTCTTTGCGCATTGATTTTAATAATAGTCCTGAACTTTTAAAAGGCGAAATCACATTAATAATATCCCCGAAATTATAACAAAAATTTGACGGCATCCATCCATCTTTAAAATCATCTTTAAAAGAAAGCATAATAGCTCATTAGTTAAGTTAATAATATTTCTAAATTGTAACAAAAATTTAACATAACCTTCATCAAATTGTAACATTCCTTTTAGTATAATATCCTCATCTTAAAAATAACAGTTAAAATAAAATTAAGATGGGAGGATTTATGAATGGCAGCGAAGATTTAAGGGGCGAACTGCTTCATAGTTTAGATGAAGTAGGTCTTGCAAAGCATCATTTTAGAACTATGTTTACGGCAGGAATGGGATTTTTTACGGATGCGTACGACTTATTTATTATAGGGGTTACTATAGCGCTCTTGACTCCTATATGGCATCTGACAGCGATTGACATTGCATGGCTCGGTTCTACGTCGTTAATCGGTGCTGCAATGGGCGCATTTGTATTCGGCAAGATTTCCGATATCTTTGGAAGAAAGGCTATTTACGGACTTGAAGTAATAATATTAACGATAGCTGCAATAGGTTCTGCTTTCTCTCAGGATATCATGCAGCTCATAATATGGAGATTTATACTTGGTATCGGCATAGGCGGCGATTACCCTATAAGCGCCATTATTATGAGCGAATATTCCAATAGAAAAGACAGAGGTAAATTAATCGGCATGGTGTTTTCTCTGCAGGGAATAGGATTAATAGCAGGTCCTATGGTTGCAATTTTAATACTGATGCTCGGTGTTCCGCATGATATAGCATGGAGAATTTTATTAGGGCTCGGCGCAATTCCGGCAGCAAGTGTTATTTATCTGAGGAGAAAAATTAAAGAAACGCCGCATTTTTCGCTGTCTGTTAAAGGTAACGTAGATAATACGGTCGGAGCGATAAATGATATAACTGGTTCAAATATTAAAGTCAAACATGAAAATCAGCAGGCGGGGATAAAAGCCAAAGCAAAATGGACCGATATTTTAAAATATCCGTACAATTTGAGATTGTTAGGAACTATGGGAAGCTGGTTTTTAGTTGACTGGGCATTTTATGGAAATTCAATCTCGTGGCCGCTTGTTATGAAGTCGTTTCTTCCGCATGCGTCGTTTATTCAGGGTTTGGCAATGTCAACAATTGTTTTTGTGATTTTTGCCGCGCCGTTTTACTGGATAGCCGCTTTTAATTTAGACGGAGTGGGGAGAAAATTTATACAGTCATTCGGATTTATCGGTATGGCGTTAGCCTATCTTATAATATCGTTAGTGAGTTATTCAGGATATACTTTAGTGCCTGTAGCTTTTATGCTGATATTTGGATTAAGCTATATATTCGTGGAGTTTGGACCGAATATGACTACATTTATTTATCCGGCAGAGGTATTCCCGACTTCTATAAGAGGTCTTGGAGACGGATTATCCGCCGGAGCAGGTAAAACAGGAGCATTTATAGGAACGTTCCTTTTTCCGCTGCTTTTAACTACCGTAAAAATCCAGGGCACTTTTTTAGTTCTTGCCGTAATTTCGGTATTAGGAGCGATTTTAACGCTTGTTGCTTTGCCTGAGACAAAAAATGTTTCTCTGGCAACGGTAAGCGAAGAAAATCAATTTGTAGATGAAGATTCCGAATCTTTAAATATGAAAGGACATCCTGCAGTAAAAGTAAGTACGGTAAAATCAAATAATTTATAAGTTATTTTATATTATAAGGATATATTTGAAAGTTCAAAAATTAAATTTGATAAAAAAGATTATTAATTTATTAAATTTTAAAAATGAGAAGATAAAGAAAGTGAAATTTATCAAATTTAATTTATAAACCGTATAAATGTTTTTATAAGTTTTTTATGACTATAAGATATTTTTTAACAGTGGTTAAATAAATTTTAATTATTTATTTAACCACTGTTTTTTATTTTTTTGCTTCTTTGTCTCTTTTATATATATCTTAATTATAAAATGTTATAAAATTTTAACTCATGAGATTAGTTTAAAATGTTTATCAAGAGTAAAAGCGGTAAGATTGTTTTCTATCTTATTTCCTTTCTAAATCATCCCTATAGCCATTCTTAGGCATAAACCCAAATTAAATTGATATATAAAGCAAAATTGTTCGCATTGTCTCTTAAGTGACTGTTGTAATTTTTTTTTATAAATATAATTAAATACAGTAAATATACTGTAAAATATAATTTATCTAATTTAATAAATTAAGTTTAAAAATATAATTTTACTACACTATCAGAATAATAGTTGATAATAACAGAGCAGTAATAACTAATAATAATTAATTAGGAGAAACGTAAAATGATTAAAAAAATTGTGCTGGGCTGGCTGTTGGTTTTATTAATCGCTTTAAGTATAGGCGTTCCTAAATCAAACGCTATGATGATGAAAAATCCTTGCGGTGTCAATGCCAATAACGGAAAAATGATGGGGAAGGCTAAAAACATGATGATAAGCAAGTCGGTTATGATGAAAATGAAAAAATGGATGCCTGCTATGATGAGCTACGCTCCTCAATTGGGTATTATGCCATTTTTTTTCAATGTATTTCCCGGTGCTCATCTGATTTTTAATAATCGTAAAATTTTAAGATTAACGCCCCTTCAAGTAAAGCAGGAAGCTATGCTTGTGAAAAAAATGGAGGATGAAGCTATACCTCAATTTAAGATTTTAAACAAGACGAAAAAGGCGTTTTATATGGAGGTTAATAAAAATAATCCAAGTACAAGCAAATTAATAAGCTACGATAAAGCTTACGGAAATGCAGAAATATCGCTTGCAAAAGCAATGATATCTGCGCATATGAAAGCTACCAGCCTGCTTACTCCTTCACAAAAATCACTACTCAGAAAGATGTTAATTAATTGGCCGGTGGTAAATGTAGTATATCCGTAAAAAATATAAATAAGGAGGTGAATTAATCTATGAAAAGCAAGTATGAAGCACCGCTGTTTCAAGAAATACAAGCAGATGAGTTTAACCTTATCCTTATGGAAAGCTATGGAAATAAAGATTCTTGCTATACCTGAAGAGCCTGTTTTTAATTGCGCAGTTAGCGCATAAGGAATTAAGCCTTGCTATTTATCTTATACAAATAATTTATACCGATAAAATTGTTATAAAATAAATAGTAAGGCGTTTATTGTTTGGGAGCGTTCAATTTGTTGCACTCAAGATTATTTTTAACATTATTTATAATTTATCGTGTATAATATTTTTATATGGACAAATATTCAAATAAAGAAGAAAATGAATTTTATATCCAGTGGCACTTTATTGAAAGCTGCAATCTAAGATGCGTTCACTGTTATCAGGATGATTATATTTATAAGGAGCCTGATTTAGAGCAGCTTAGATTGATTTTTTCAAGACTTGACGAGGCAATGGCTAAATGGAATACGAAAGGGGTAATTTCACTGACGGGCGGTGAACCGTTTTTGAAACCGTCAAGCCTGTTTTATTTGGCAAGTCTCATTGAAAATTCGCCCAATTTTAAATATATCGCTATTTTATCTAATGGAACCCTGATAGACGATAATCTGATAGCGGAAATTAAAAAATATAAAAAGATAACCGAAATACAAATATCGCTTGACGGAGCGGATGCTAAAACCCATGAAGCCATCAGGGGCGAAGGGACATTTTTAAAAACGGTAAATGCTATTAAAAAATTAAAAGAGGCAGGAGTTAAAACCTCAATAATGTTCACTCTGAACAGTAAAAATATAGGGTCTGCCGTAAATATGCCGGGTCTGGCTCATGAACTTAACGCCGATACGCTGACTGTTGAAAGGATGACGACGATGAGCGAAGCAGAGAAAAGTGAATTTTTCATACAGCCGCAGGATTTAAAAAAAGTTTACAGTGATGTTTATGTTAAATCTAAGCAAGTTTTCTCGGATAAAAAAACAAAACTTGCAGCCTCAAGACCGTTATGGAATCTGGTAGATGAAAATATTGGAGGATACTGTCCCGTCGGATTGTCTTCAATTTGTATCCTTCATGACGGAACTGTTCTTCCATGCAGGCGGCTTTATCTGCCTATAGGAAACATTATAGACGACGGGCTGTTTAAGATATGGTACACTTCAAAAGTGCTATGGGAAATGAGAAAAAAGAATAATTTATCGAAGGAATGTTTAGAATGTTCGCATTTTGAAAGATGCGGCGGCTGCAAAGCGATAAGCTATTATTACCATAATGATTTTAACGCAAAAGATCCTCAGTGCTGGATTTAACCCTCAAAAAAATATATAACTATTTTTTAATAAAAACATTAACTATGGTTGTAATTAACCATTTTTTTTAAAAATTCACAATGATGAAAATATATAAACTTTCTGAAAACTTTAGTTTGCATAACGATGAGAACGGTTATATGCTTTTTGATACAGGCGCAGGCAATATATATAAGTTAAACGAGGTATCTTTTAAAATTTTATCGCTATGCGACGGTAATAAAACCGATAAAGATATAAAAGATATAATTCTTAACTTGTTTGACGTTTCAGCCGAAATATTTAACAATGATTTTGACGATATAACAAAAGTATTTATAGACAAACATTTTATAACTTGTACTTTTGCAGATAATTAAATAACAGAATCAATTAAAATATATTATGAGAACATAAATATTATTGAAATAAATATAAATTGAAAAAAGGGCTTAGTAGCACAACTTGACATTTTGTCAAATTTACACAAAGTAGTTGACAGTACCCTATAAAGCCAGTTATAAGGAGGTGAATTAATCTATGAAAAACAAGTATGAAGCACCATTGTTGCAAGAAATTCCTGTAGAAAAGTTTAATTATATTATTATGGAAAGTCATGGAATTAAATATTCGTGCCATTCGTGCAAATCTTGCAAATAAAAACGAAGACATTAAGGGCTTGATTCAAAAGCACAATATGCTATGAAGAAAGCCCTTTATATTTGCGGAAGTTTTATTTTAAAGATTTGAGCAATATAATGTATTAAGTAAATTCTAATATAATTAAAATTGAGAGGTATATTTTTAATTTTTGTTAATCTTCACAAAAGTTGAGAAAAAAGTAGCTCCGCCGCCGATATCCGATAAATCATCAGGTGTTAAAGCATTCACGCCGCTTTGGTTTTGATAATTTTCACTCCACCATAAACCTGCAGAAACTACAACGCCGGGTAAGACAGAATTTATAATTTTAGCCTTTATTAAAACACAACCCCTTGTATTTTTAATTTCAATGATATCTCCGTCGTTTATTTCTAATCCTTTAGCATCCTCAGGGTTAATTTCTAATAATGGTTCTTTGGCTTTAATTCTAAGAGAAGATATATTCGCAAAAGTAGAATTTAAGAAAAAATGATTTGGAGGAGTTATAAGCGTAAAAGGAAAGTCAGATTTTTTACAGGTGACTGATTTATTCTCTAAATCTTCAGCGTTTAAAATGTTTCTAACATAATTATATTTTACGTGGTTATCGTCAATATTTTGAATGTTGTTGTCCGATATGTAATTTTCATTTTTTCGAACTTTTTCTTTATCATTCTTGCCTTCTGCTTTAATCGGTTTATAGTCGGGTATATCAAATAAGCCTAATTCTGCAAGCTTTTTGCTTTTAAATTCAATTTTGCCGGAGGCGGTTGAGAAATTAAAGTCTGCAAACGGACGCTCAGGAATATTTAACATTATAAATCTTTCTTTTTTAAGCCGTTCAAGCGTTATGCCTTTATCGTGCCAGTAGGGAAGGTCTAAAGCCTGACGGGCTATGTCTTCTTCGCAATCTGAAAAGCATGGTTCCGTATATCCTAACCCTTTTGCCAATAATTTAAATACTTCTATATTTGGTTTAGCTTCGCCTATCGGAGAAATTACAGGGTCTGCCCATTGTATCAATGTATGCCAATAGCTTGCGTAAAGGTCGGCGTGTTCAAAACTTGTGGTTGCAGGAAGAATGATGTCCGCCCATTTTGCCGTATCCGTCATTACCTGTTCATGGACTACCGTAAAAAGATCTTCTCTTGCTAAACCTTTTAAAACTAAATTTTGATTAGGAGCCACAATAGCAGGATTGCTATTATACACATACAGCGAACGGATCGGCGCCGGTGTCGGCAAGTTAAGTCCGCATAATATTTTTCCAAGCTGCACCATATTGAGAATTCTGGTTTCTGAATACTTTTTATTTAAGTAGGGTCTTTCTATTGCTTCACTATTAAACGGAAAATATCCTGAATTTGATTTTAACGCTCCACCGCCTTTATATTGCCATGCTCCCGTCAACGCAGGCAGCAAAGAAATAATCCATGTATTTATACCTCCGTTTTTGTGATGCTGAAGACCGTTGCCTATGCTAATAAAACTTGATTTTGTTTTTGCGTAAAGATGAGCTAATTTTTCAATAGTTTCTGATGTTAAACCGGTAATACAGGCAACTCTATCAGGAGGATATTGCATCGCCTGTTCGTAAAATTCATTAAAACCGTATGAGTATTTTTCTAAAAATGCTTTGTCCTCTAAGTTATCCCTTAATATTACATAAGATAAACCTAAAGCTAAAGCGCCGTCGGAACCGGGTAAAATTAAATAAAAATCATCCGCCCATTTTGCCGTTTTATTGCGATGAACATCTATCGCTATAATTTTAGCGCCGTTTTTACGCGCATTATCTGCTAACATAGCTTGATGCATATTTGTTTCTAAAGCATTGATACCCCAAAATATTATAAGCTTGGAATTGGCTGTTTCCATAGGATTTATGCTTTTAGATGCTCCGTATGCCAATTGATATCCTAAACTTCCCGCAGCCGAACATATAGTTCTGTCAAGTCTTGTAGCGCCGATTTTATTAAAGAGCCGCCTATCCATACTGCCTTTATTAATTACGCCTTCTGTTCCTCCGTAAGAATACGGCAAAATACATTCAGGACCGTATTTTAAAATCAGCTCTCGCCACTTTTTTACTATTTCATCTATGGCAGCTTCCCAGCTAATACGTTCAAAATTTTTATTTTCAGCTTCTGATTCAATTTTAGTCCCATTTTTTTTCCCAATTCTGCGCATAGGATAAAGTATTCTTGATGGACTATAAATGCGTTCGGGATAAGCGCGGACTTTTTCGCAAATAATGCCTTTAGTGATTGGATTGGAAAGATCGCCCGATACTTTAACGATTTTCTCATAAATTATTTTTTGATTTTTTATCTCTGTTCCGGTCTCCATTTTAGCAGTCGGCGCTGCTTTAATTGCTGATTCAATTTCTGCTTTTGTTTCAATGACCGTTTCTGCTTTTAATGCGCATGTATCAGGACAATCGTGCGGACAGACCGAGTAATAAATTGCCATATTTATATCCTTTTATTTATATCCATAATTTATTTGATAAAATGTCAATTTGGATAGTATATGATACTTCGCCAGTATTTATTTATATTTATATTTATAGTTATAGTTTTTTGATATAAAAATTTAAGCTTTAAGTATTATTTATTTTTAATATTTTACCTTATTTTTAATTTGCTAACAATTTATTATTTTTTTAGGATATGAATTGCAAATTATACTTTAATAACTTCAATTTTTATCATATAATCAATTCTTCGGTTATAAATAAATATTATTTGTTATTAAGGATATATTGCAAGAATTAATGTCTATGAGTATATAAGTATTTGGTAAAGATTAATAATATTTGTTATTGAAATTAATTTTTTTGAAATATAAAATTTGTACAATTAATGATTCTTGCAAACGTTATAAAAAGCGGGAACAGTTTTCTTTGCCGTATCAAATTTACAAGATTAACGATACGATGTATTTAATTTTAATTTTAATTTAAATTAATTAAAAATTATTTTTTATAATTTATTAATGCTGCTTACAAACAACTTATTTTATTTTTTGTCTTTTTTTGTATTTATTTTTGGCTTGGTTATCGGAAGTTTTTTAAATGTGGTTATTTATAGACTTCCTGAGGGCAAGTCTCTATTATTCCCCGCCTCGTCATGTCCTGATTGTAAAACAAAAATTAAATTCTATGATAATATTCCTATTGTCAGCTACTTTTTATTAAGAGGAAAATGCCGTTCCTGCGGTAAAAAAATATCATTAATTTATCCTGTAATTGAATTTTTAACCGCTGTTTTATTTTATTTATTATTTATTAAAATTTTTTACAGAGCATTTTTTTATTTTGATATAACCCCTTATAATTTATCATTATTCAAGAATTATTTAACCTATAATTTTTTATTATTTATATCGTATAGTTTTTTTATATTTATTTTAATTCCAATTTCTTTTATAGATTTTTTTCATAGAATAATTCCTGATTCATTAAATATCATGCTAATCATAGCCGGATTCTTATTTAATATTTTTTTGCTGCATAAAAGTTTTTTATTTCCTTTTATCGGTTTTATTGCGGGCGGATTATTTTTTTATTTCATTGCGGTTTTTTATGATTTAATAAGAAAAAAAGAAGGCTTAGGCGGCGGCGATATAAAATTAATAGCCGGGATAGGAGCGTTTTTAGGCATTAAAGGCGTTATTTTTACTATATTTGCAGGCTCTTTTTTTGGATTGTTAGGATTTACATTAGGCAGTTTATATTTATACATTCAAGACCGCACAAAAAAAATAAGTAATCAGAGCGATAATAAAGAAAAATTAATTCAAAATGATAGTAATTATAATAGCGGCGATCATAGCGATGACATTAGCAATACAAATTCTTTAGCGCATAATTTAAATATCATTAGCAATAATGATAATAGCGATAGTATTAGCAATACAAATCCAAAAATAAATTTAGAAAATTTAGAATTAAATTTAAATAAAGCAGATGAAAATTTTATATCGTCAAAAATACCGTTTGGACCATTTTTATCAATGGCTGCTATTTTTTATTTATTTTATGGAAATTATCTAATTAATATATATATAAATTTTATAAAAAGATAATGCAGATAAATTAATCAGTAACAATAATCACTAAAATAATTGCTAAAAAAAGCTTGACATAATCTTACCCGTATAATATACTTATAAAACACTTCGAAATATGGCAGTTAAAAACAGCAATTAAACGCAGTTAAAAAAGCCAGCAGAAGATCGGTCTTTGAAAACTAAACAGCATACAAAAAAGCAATAAAATTAAAAAATGTCAAATGTAAGACTGCTTATTAATTGTATTTAATTTAATAAGTACTCTTGTCAATAAACGTTTTGTTTTTGAGAGTTTGATTCTGGCTCAGAACAAACGCTGGCGGCGTGCCTAACACATGCAAGTCGTACGTGAAAGTCCCGCAAGGGACGAGTAAAGTGGCGACCGGGTGAGTAATACATAGGTAACCTACTTATAAGTTGGGAATAACAGTTCGAAAGGACTGCTAATACCGAATATTATATTATAACACAAGTTGTAATATCAAAGACGGCCTCTTTACAATGCTGCCGCTTATAAATGGGCTTATGAACCATTAGCTAGTTGGTGGAGTAATAGCCTACCAAGGCAATGATGGTTAGCTGGTCTGAGAGGATGATCAGCCACACTGGAACTGAAACACGGTCCAGACTCCTACGGGAGGCAGCAGTGGGGAATATTGCGCAATGGGGGAAACCCTGACGCAGCAACGCCGCGTG
>DAHXMB010000062.1:0-2030 GCA_027365695.1 Candidatus Acididesulfobacter sp.
TTTATATAAAACTAAAAAACAATCGGAGGTTTTATGGACAAAATAATTTCATTTTTTTCTATTTTCATTTTGTTGCTCGCATTAATTTTACTAAGTAATATTTCAAAAGCCGAAGCTGCCGGTTCTAAAATTGCAGTCGTAAATATGCAGAAAATAATTGCAATGTCAAAACAGGGAAAGAAAGCTAACGCTGTTCTTCATTCATTAGTGGTAAAATATAAAGCAAAGTTAAGCGCTTTAAAACAAAAAATAACTTCACTTCATAATGATTTAAAGCAAAATTCATCAATAATGTCTTCGTCTGAAAAACTTAAAAAAACAAAAGAATGTGAAACTGATATTACTAATTTTTCTTCCGAGGAAAAACATATTCAAGGCGTGATTTCCGAAAAAAGATATAATCTATTAAAAGGGATTTTTGAAAAAGCTAAAGTAATAATACAAAGTATTGCAAAACAAAAAGGCTATATACTTATTATTAATCGTCCGAATATAGTCGTTTACAGAGTTAATTCAATTGATATTACCAATCAAGTTTTAAGCCGGATGAATTCAAAATAATTAAAATTCATAAATAATATATTTTATACAATAATATATTAAATAATATATTAAATAATATATTAAATTAACTGCGCCGGTTTTATAAATTAATTAAATTTATTAAAAAATATAAAAAAATAAGAATTTTAATTTATTAGCGCATATTTAAAATGGATTACTCTATAAAAGAAATTGCAAACTTGTTATCTCTTAATATAATCGGCAAAGAAAACTTTGCCGATTTAAAAATAAAGGGTATAAATTCTTTAAAAGATGCCGATAAAGATGAGATTAGTTTTATTTCAGACCGTAAATATATAAAATATATAAATGCAACAAAAGCCGCTGCGTTAATAATGGATTTTTCATTATTAAAAGATTATCCGTTAGAAAATTTAAAATTTACAATTTTAGATACAAAAAATCCTTATTTAGCTTTTGCCAAAGCCTCGCAATTGTTTTATAATTTTGATAATGACGACACTTCGTCAAATCAATTTTTGCTTGACGACGCTTTCATTGATAAAACTGTAATAATAGGCGGCGGTACGATAATATATCCTAATGTCTGTATAGAAAAAGAATCTAAAATAGGGAAAAATTGTAAAATTATGCATGGAGTATTTATAGGACAAAATGTAAATATAGGGGATAATGTTATTATTTATCCAAATGTTACCGTTTATAACAAATCTAATATCGGCAATAATTGCATTATGCACGCAGGTTCAGTTATTGGAAGCGACGGATTTGGATATGCTAAAGATGGTAAAGAGTATGTCAAAATAATACACTCGGGAAATGCCGTATTAGAAGATGATGTTGAGATAGGAGCTTTAACTTCGGTAGATAGAGGAGCTATCGGTTCTACGATTATAAAAAAAGGAACAAAAATAGACAATCTCGTTCAAATTGCCCACAATGTTTTAGTAGGCAAAAATTGCGCTATCGCTTCTCAAACAGGCATTGCAGGAAGTACCGTTATAGGAGATAATGTAATTATGGGCGGTCAAGTCGGGGTATCAGGACATTTAACTATCGGAAATAATGTAATGATAGCCGCACAAGCCGGTATATCGCATGACATTAAAGATAATGAAGTTGTCGCGGGTTCCCCCGCTATACCGATTAAAGAATGGCGTGTTTCAATGGTTTTATTTAAAAAATTACCTGAATTATTTAATAAAATCAAAAAGATATAAAATATATTTTAATCGCTTATATTTTTTTAAAATATTGCTAATATTTACAACAATATTTAGCAATAAGCAATATCAAATTATATTTAAAGGTAATTAATTATGGACATTAAAACTGAAGCGGAAACATCTTCTTGCGTTATGGATATTAAAGAGATAATGAGTCTTCTTCCGCATAGATTTCCATTTTTACTAATAGATAAAGTTGTCGGTCTTGAAAAAGGAAAGTTTATTAAAGCAATAAAAAATACAACTATGAATGAGCCTTTTTTTCAAGGTCATTTTCCT
>DAHXMB010000072.1:0-8399 GCA_027365695.1 Candidatus Acididesulfobacter sp.
TAAAATATAAAAGCACTATTCCAAAAAAAGCAAAAGCAATTCCTACCGAGCAGATTATAATATATTTCCAGCCGGCTTCAACCGCTTCTTTATTTCTGTAAAAACTGATAAGAAAAGTAGTTGCAAGCGTAGTTCCTTCAATTGCTACCCATAAGATACCGAGATTGTTTGAAATTGAAAGCAAAAGCATAGCAAAAATAAAAAAATTCATCCAGAAGTAATATTCTTTTACTTTTTTTTTGGGCAGTCCTGATTTTAATTCATTTTTAAAGTATCCGATAGAATAAATAGCAACTAAAAAAGATAGCAGAGTAATTATAATAATAAGAATAGCATTTAAAGAATCTAAAAATAAAAGATTATAAAAGCTAAATATTATCTGATGCTTAAGAACGATATTCGTAAGAAATAAAGCATATAATAAGATTAAAAAAGTTATCACGGGCTGAATAAAAAACGTCAGCTTTATGTTAATAAATCTGTATAAAATTGCAAAAATCAAAAATGTTAAAACTAAAATAACCACTTGATTTATTTTTTCCTTTTTAAATATTTAAATTAATAATTAATTTTTTTTGTTTTAATTATTTATTATCAATCTATTATTGAAATTTATATTGTATTTTTATGTTTTTTTTATGTTTTTACTTATATATTTTTAGCTATTTTGTTTATTTTTTAATTTACTTTGCAATCTATTATTTTATCTTTCAATTTATTATTACTTTCAATTTATTATTACTTTTAATTTATTATTACTTTTAATTTTTATTCCTTTAAGTTTGACATTTTTGACGTATCAAGACTGTCAAATGATGTTCTTATGCGGTATATTAACACTCCCGCCATAATAGCTCCTATAAATACATCAAAAAATACCCCTATATCCACAACAAGAGGTAATCCTTTAGTTATTGAAGTTGCGGCGAGAATGATTCCATTGTCTAAAGTCAAAAAACCGATAATTTGTATAATTGCCTTTTTGCGCGCAATCATTATAAAAACACCTATTAAAATAACCGCCAATGCGGTTGGAAAGACCCTGCGAGCTATAAATTCATGGCTTGCAAAATCTCCTTTCGTAATAAAAAAGGCAAATATGGTTATGGCTCCAGTAATAAGCACGGAATTTGTCATATTAATATACGGAATAATCTTTTCTCTTATAGAAATTCTCCTCGTTACTTTATTCAAAAAATACGGTATCGCAACAACTTTTATTGCAAAAGTAAGGAAACCGGACAAATATAACTCGCCGTTATTTAAATGTATACCCATAACAAAAATAGTTATACTTAAAAATAACGATTGAATACTGTAAACTTTGATTGAAAAATCAACTCTGTGGCTGGCAGTTTGCAGTATTGCAAAAAATAAAACAAAAGCGCCCATTAATTCAATAAAACTTGCGATACTTGGCATAATTAAATTTATATATTTAATATTTATATGACATAATTATAATTTTAATATTTACAATTATTGTTTATTATATTTATATTCAGTTCAGTATTGATTCTAATATTCACAAACTTTTATAATTTTAATATTTATAATTATTGTTTGTTATCGTTTATAATTTATTGACATATTTCCAATCAAATACTCTCAAATCTGATAACATAAAAAAACTAATGAATTTATAGACTCAATTATAGCGTTTTCTTTAATATTAATTTTATATTACTTCTTCTTTTCCATTTTTGACGGCTCAAATTGAATAAAGAACTAATGAAATTATAGACAGCACAAAACCGAGCATTAAGAAATCAGGTACTCTGAAAAACCTTAATTTTGCCATGGATATTTCAATAAAAGCAATGGGCGTTGCAAAAATTAATACCTTCAAAATATAAAATAAAATTGCATATAATACTGTTAAAAATGAAAAAGATGAAATTGAAGACGAAACGCCGCTGTAAACACCGACAGGAAGAAAAATATTAGAAGCAAGCGTTATAAATATTATTAATTTTAAATATGATGAATACTCAAATAAAGCAAGATGCCTGCCTGAACCTTCAAGAATCATAGCTTCATGAACCATAGTTAATTCCAAGTGAGTATCGGGATTGTCAACAGGTATTCTTCCGTTTTCAGCAATAGAAATTATTAAAAATGCCATTAATGCAAAAACATAAGAAACAGGGTAATTTAAGAATCCGTTTTTATGTATATCAATAAAAATTTGGCTTATGTTGGTTGTTTTTGTTTGCAGAGCAAAAGCAAAAATGACAAGCATAAGAGTAGGCTCTGCTAAAGAAGCTATTAAAATATCCCTGCTTGAACCCAGACCGCCAAAACTTGAAGCCTGATCCATACCGTATAAAGCCATAAAGAAAGTACCTAATCCGATGGTATAAACTAGCGCTATAATATCTCCCGTAAACGATAGCAAAGCTTGCGAACTGAATACAGGCAGAAAACAAGCCGAGACCAAAATAGAAACAAAAACTATATACGGCGCAATTTTAGAAATGTATGACGCATCTTCTGAAAGAACAACTTCTTTGCGTATAAGTTTAAAAATGTCTTTATACCCTTGAAGCAAAGGTCTTCCGCGTTGTCCTCTTAAAATGCTTTTTATTTTATTTATATAAGAATTTATAAAAGGCGCTATTATAATAAGGATTAAAATCTGAGCTATACCGATTAAAACAATCTTTAAATTTAATACATCATTCCACATTTTTAATTTTTAACTTATTTTTAATTTAATTAAATAAAAATTGCAAACATTATTAATTATCAGCCTGAATATATTTCTTACTTATTTGTTTTCAGTTATTTTCAGTTATTTTTTTTATAGTTTTATAGATATATTTTCAGTTATTAATTGATTTTATTTATTTTTAATTTTTTAATTTATTAGTCAATTTTTATTAACTTATTAATTAATTTAATCAGCCTGCATAATGAAACCAGCTTACCCATATTAATAAAATTATAAGGGTGCCGACTATGTAAGCTATATAAGTCTGAACGACTCCGCCTTGAATGTAGGCTCTTAATTTTGAAATTTTTTCTAAAAATTTGCTTGCAAATGAATTATAAAAACATTCAAATAAATCACCTGCTTTAAATACATATTGTTTAACCGGGAAAAAATATTTTCTTTTATGCTCTTCGTTTATTAAATGTTCTTTAATATTGTACAGTCCTGAAAAAATTCTTCTGAGAGGTTGAGAAAAACCGGTTGAACTATATTGAGAATTATTTCTTTTAGCATATATATTTATATCATCATTATTGTTATTATTATCGCCGTCATTACAAATATTTTGACTGATTTGAGCATCGGAAATATTATAAACATCTTTATTTTCAAGACCGCATGCAAATGTTTCAAAAACTCTTGTCTTTATATTCCCAAATATTTTTATAAATAAATAAATTGATATCATAAAAATAATTCCGGCAGCCAAAAGCCCTATAGGAGAAATAATTCCTAAACTATACTTTGGAAGAGTAACTATTGAACCGTAAGATATTGCAATATTGTTATAAATAGATATATTCGTGATTTCCTTAACTACTTTGTTTATAGGCATAAGTCCTATAAATGAAAATATACCCAGCAAAAAACATAAGAACGCAAGAATTCCCATTGATACAAGCATTAAAAAAGGAGGCTCTTTTGCGCTATTTGCTCCTTGAGATCTTGCTCTTCCAAGAAAAGATATGCCGTATGCCTTGACAAACGCAAGCGCCGCCAACCCGCCGGCTAAAGCCATAACTGAAGCAAATATCGGGGTAAATACTTTAATAATTTCTATGTTAATGCTGCTTGCCATAAGTAAGGATTGATAAATCATCCATTCGCTGACAAAACCGTTAAACGGAGGAAGCGTTGCCGCCGATAAAACTCCGATAAGAAAAATAAATGAGACTTTAGGCATTTTTTTAATCAGCCCGCCTAATTTGTTCATATCTTTTGTATGGGTTTGAGAAGCTATAGCGCCGGAACCGAGAAATAAAAGTCCTTTAAATAAGGCGTGATTCATAATATGAAACAAAAGAGCCATGAGCGCAAACGCGCACAGAAGATACATATTCTGAGAATAAAATATCATGGCTAAACCCAATGCCATAAGCATTATCCCTATATTTTCCATTGAAGAATATGCCAGAAGCCGTTTTATATTATCCTGAATCCCTGCGTTTAGAACCCCGTAAATCAACGTAATAGCGCCAATTAAAAGAATTGTAAATCCAAAACCCCACCCGTATGATTTCATAAATTCAAAATAAAATCTTATCATCATGTAAATTGCAGTTTTTATCATAATGCCGGACATTAGCGCGGATACGCTGGACGGTGCCTCGGGATGAGCTTTTGGAAGCCATACATGAAGCGGAAAAATACCCGCTTTCATTCCAAAACCCAGCAGAGTAAGGATGAAAATTATCAGCATGCCTGCAGTGCTTAAACCGCCGCTAATACTTAAACGCTTCCACACTTCAAAAGAGAAACTTCCGGTTTTCGTAAACATATAAAGAAAAAGCAGAAAAATGAAAAATGTGCCGATATGCGTCATTATTATATAAAGATTAGCCGCTTTTTTGCTTTCTTCTTTTTCATATTCAAATAAAACAAGAAAAAATGAAAGAATTGACATAATTTCCCAGAATATAAGAAATGAAAGTCCGTTAGCGCTAAACACCACAAAAAGCATTGAGATAATAAATCCGTTAAATAATATTACAAACAATGATTTATTTTTATAATGTTCTTCATATAAATAATTAAATGAATACAAAGAAGAAATAAAGCCTAAAAATGCTATTAAAAAACCGAAGAAAAGCGACAGACTGTCAAAAAGATATGAAAATTTAAGATAAGGTACAGTGGTTAAATAAGTAACATAGTCGGAATTAGATGAGCGCAATCCGAACAATCCGCTTAACGGAACAGAAAACGGCAACGATAACGGCCATTTTGCATATCCGTACAATAATGAAAATAGCAGAAAAACAGAAAGAAGCAGATATATTGCAGAACTGAATATTAAAGACAGTTTTGGATTAAATGAAATAATAAAAGGTATTGATAGCAGGAACAAAAATAAAATAACTATTGAGATAAATGCGCCATTCAAAGTATCAGTTCGCCCCAAGTAAAAATAAATAAAATAGTTTTTATTTTTGTCATTTTATTAGCAAATTGACCCCTTATTTTATCATATAAAATTTTAATTATTTTTAATATGATATATTTATATATTTTAAATTGCAAGCAAAAAATTTTATTTTGAATATACTTAAATATATAAGTTATCTATCTTAATTTTTATTGTTTATTTATTATTTTTATTAGTTATTATTAGTTAGAGGATAGATAAAGTCAATCACCCGCCGCTTTATAGAAGCGGGGCTTGTAAAAGCCCGTTGATCAGGGGGAGATTAAATTATGTTTAATCAGCAGTTATTTAAGAGAAGATGAAAATTATTTATACTTTATACCATAGATATTTTTAATACATATAGCATATAGGAACAATTATTTTTTTAAAAATATCAACAAAATAAAAGTTATTTATACTATTTATACATATATATTTTAATAGTTAATAACAGACCAAATTTTTGTTATTGACATAATCTATAAAATTAAATAAAATAAATAGTTTATCACACTAAACTAAATAGACTTAAAACTTAAAATAAACAATTTATACAATGTTTGATAATTTAAGTTCAAAATTAGAAAAAGTATTTAAACATCTAAGGGGATTCGGAAAATTATCCGAAAAAAACATAGAGGATGCCCTTAAAGATGTAAGGCTAAGCCTTTTAGAAGCCGACGTCAACTACCTTATCGTCAAAGAATTTATTGAAAATGTAAAAAATAAGGCAATAGGCGAAAAGGTTATGGATAGCCTTACTCCATCGCAGCAAATGATTAAAATCATCAGAGATGAGATGGTTGAGTTATTAGGTCAATCGGAGCCATTAGATATAAAAGCCAAACCTCCGGTAATTATTTTGCTTGCCGGTTTGCAGGGTTCAGGGAAAACTACGACTGCGGGGAAACTTGCGCTTTATCTTTCAAGAATTAAAAGAAGCGCATATCTTGTTCCTGCCGATATTTATCGTCCGGCGGCTATACTTCAGCTAAAAAAAATAGGCGCGAGTATCAATATTCCTGTTTACGACACAAGAAATGAGGCTAATCCTGATGAAAAACCTGTTCAAATAGTTCAAAATGCAATTAATATTGCTGAAAAATATGCCTACGACACAATTATAATAGATACGGCGGGTCGTCTTGAAATTGATGAACCGCTTATGGATGAGCTGAAAGAATTAAAAAATAAATTTAATCCTAATGAAATTTTATTCGTTGCGGATTCCATGCTTGGACAAAGCGCCGTTAACGTTGCTAAAAAATTTAACGATACTCTTGGCATCAGCGGAGTTATTCTTACTAAAGTTGACGGGGATTCAAGGGGCGGCGCTGCGTTATCCATAAAAAAAACGATAAATAAGCCGATTAAGTTTATAGGCGTCGGCGAAAAATTAAGCGATTTTGAAGTTTTTCATGGAGATCGTATAGCAGAAAGAATATTAGGAATGGGCGATGTTCTTTCTTTAATTGAAAAGGCTCAGGAGTCAATAGATGAAAAAACTGCCAAATCTTTAGAAGCCGGTATCACGAAAAAAGATTTTACGATTAAAGATTTTGCAGACCAGTTAAAAATGGTTTCCAAAATTGGAGGAGTTGCTCAAATTGCTTCAATGATTCCCGGCTTTTCAAAAATAAAAGATAAATTTAATCCCGAAGCTGCTGAAAAAGAGCTTGTCAAAATTAAAGCTATAATTAACTCTATGACTGAAAAAGAAAGAAAAAATCCTGATATATTAAACGGCGGGAGAAGAAAAAGAATAGCTCTCGGAAGCGGCGTTACGGTTAATGACGTAAATATTTTTATTAATAAATTTGAAGAAGTAAAAAAAATGATGAAATCATTTAAAAAAAATAAATTCGGCGGTCCGTTAAAAAATATAAAAAATATGTTTAATAATATTAATTAATAAGCAATAATAGTTAATAAAATAAATAGATAAGATTAATAATAGACAAATAGATAATAAGTAATAAATTCCAATTAAAATAATTTATCATTAAATATTAATTAACAAAGGAGATTTAAAGTGGCTGTAAAAATTAGACTGGCAAGAATCGGCTCTCACAAAAAACCTTATTATCGTGTTGTTGCGGCATCAAGCGAAAAATCTGCAACCAAAAAATTTATTGAGATTTTAGGAACTTATAATCCTCATCTGAACCCGGCGGATTTTAAAATAAACAAAGATAAGTTTGATAAATGGATCAGTTTGGGCGCTAAACCGTCAGATACGGTTAAATCTTTAATTAGAAAAACAAATAAGATAAGCGCCGTAAATTAATTATATACTAAATTTATTTATTATTTTTAAATTTTTTATCTTTAATTATTTATATTTAATTTTTTAATTATTTAATTCTTTTTAATTATTTAATTCTTTTTAATTATTTTTATATATCAATACTTTTTTTTCGGGATTTTGTTAATGTCTGAATATATTGCCGTGGGCAGTTTCATAAAGCCTCACGGTATTAAAGGGGAAATTGTAATCAGATTTTTTAATCCCGATTTTGCTTTTAATGAACAAATAATTAAAGAAAAAAAATTAATATTATATATACTTGATACCACGGGTATTGCTTTAGAATTAAGCTATTTGCCTTTATCTATAGCCCGTATAAAAAATGGAAATAAGCAATATTTTATTAAAATAAATAATATTGACACTATTGAAGAGGCTGAAAAATTTAGAAATACTAAAATTTTTATAAAAAAAGAACAATTGCATCTTGAAAAAAATGAATATTTAATTTCAGATTTAATAGGTTTAAAATGCTTAAATGCCTTAAATAACTATATAGGGACTATTATGGAAATATATCAGGGCGATACCGACATTATAGAAATAAAATCTGAAAACGCAGTATATTTTTTACCTATGACCGATGACAATATTAAAGAAATAAATATTAAAAACAAAATTGCTATAATTCAAAATGAAGAATTATATAAAATTTAAAATAAAATTATGCAAAAAGTAATTGACATTATTTCTATAATGCCTGATTATTTTAATTCTTTTCTCTCAACGGGATTAATCGGCAGAGCTATTAAAGACAATATTATTGAAATTAATATAATTAATCCTAGAGATTTCTCAACGGACAAACATAGGAGAGTCGACGATAAAGTTTACGGAGGCGGAGCAGGTCAGCTTTTAATGCCTGAACCTATTATTAAAGCATGGGAATATTCAAACAGTTCTTATAAAAGTAATAATATCAATAACAAAAGCGAAGCGGTTAAAAATATAATTAATAATAAAATAAC
>DAHXMB010000092.1:0-25321 GCA_027365695.1 Candidatus Acididesulfobacter sp.
AATGCGGGAAAACAATATAGTATTTTAAAAACAATTCCGTCGGATTTAAAATTATAGTATATTTTTTATGTAACAGAGAGCAGAAAAATATTTGAAAGCATACTTAATTTCTAAAGGTATAGAAATTAACGAAACTAATAATACCTTAACTCACCGTTAGAAATTTTTTATCAATTATACCTTTATATCTTTGATATATTTAAATCCTTTAATCAACGTCCCCGTTAATCGCCGGAGCGGTCTGCCCGCAAGCGCAATTGTGAGTAAGCGAATAAATCCGCCACTTTTTTATCCGCCCTTCTTTGAGCCTTAATTTTCAAGGACTTGGGGGGTGGGAGGGTGAATGGAATTTTATTGACAAAGAGGGAAGAATATTATACATTTATTGAGAAATATTTAATATATGCAATAAATGAATTAATAGAATGCTATATCGGTATATAGCTCTGTGCGGTAAGAATAAATGGAGAACGCCGCAATGGAAGAATCAGAAAAAACGAAAAGAAAAATATAAAGTTTGATAATTTTATGTGTTTTTAACGATTTATACTACAGAAAATTCATTTATAGCATATTTTTTAAAAAAAATTTCAGAGGAGATTCCGATTAATGAAAATATCCATAATAGGCACGGGTTACGTAGGCCTCGTTACCGGCGTCTGCCTTGCCGATTCGGGCAATACCGTTTACTGTGTTGATAACGACGAAAGCAAAATTAAATCTTTAAAATCAGGCGTTCTTCCTATATACGAACCCGGACTTAAAGAACTTACCGATAAAAACGTAAAGCTTGGGAGACTTTATTTTACGAAAGATTTACGCGAAGCCGTAAGCAAAACCGACGTCGTATTCATCGCCGTCGGCACTCCTCCTCAGGATAACGGAGAAGCTGACTTATCTAATGTATTTAAGGTAGCCGAAAGCATCGCCGATACTATAGACTGTTTTAAGGCGGTAGTCGTAAAAAGCACCGTCCCCGTCGGAACATGCAGAAAAGTAGAAAGCATAATAGCCAAAAAAACCAAAAACTTCTGCGTAGTATCGAATCCTGAATTTTTAAAAGAAGGCGCAGCCATAGAAGATTTCCAAAGACCCGACAGAATAGTAGTAGGGATTAATTTTAAAAAGGACAATAAGAAAGAGGCGCAGGCGGCGAAAGAACTCATAGACGAAATTTACGAACCTTTCGTAAGAACCGGAGCGCCCATATATTTTATGGATACCAATTCTTCAGAACTTACCAAATACGCCGCAAACGCAATGCTCGCCGTCAGAATTACCTTTATGAATGAAATAGCGAACTTGTGCGAAAAAACCGGCGCAAACGTGGACAGCGTAAGAATAGGCATAGGTTCCGATAAAAGAATAGGCAAATTTTTCCTGTTTCCCGGAATAGGCTACGGCGGAAGCTGTTTTCCTAAGGACGTAAAAGCCCTGTATCAGACTGCTAAACAGCATAATTACGAGTTTAAACTTTTAAAAGCCGCCGACGAGGTGAATGCCTTTCAGAAAGAAATTATAGTTGATTTTATATTAAAGCATTTCAAGGGAGATATAGCGGGAAAGACTTTTGCCCTATGGGGACTTTCGTTTAAGCCTAAAACCGACGACATAAGGGAAGCGCCTTCTTTAGTCATAATATCGAAACTTCTTTCCTATGGCGCAAAAGTTAAAGCTTACGACCCTATAGCAATGGATAATACAAAAAAGATTTTTTCCGAAATAGAATACGTCGATGATATGTACGATGCCGTTAAAGGTGCGGACGGGCTTATAGTCGCCACCGAATGGAACGATTTCAGGGCGCCGGATTTCGATAAAATTAAAGCGGCTATGATAACCCCTGCGGTATTCGACGGAAGGAATATTTACGATAAAATAGAAATGATAAAAAAAGGATATGAATATTATTCTATAGGCAGGTAAAACTTATTTATTAAAATTATTCTGTTTATTTTGCTAAAGATAATTATATAATGAACTAATTATAACAAGATGTCTATGGGACGGCTGAAAAACTTATCTAAATAATATAAACTTATAAAATTTCAGACAACAATTAATAAGTGTACATTTATTTAACATGAAACTATATAAAGGAAAAATATCTATATTGATGCCCGCCTACAACGAAGGCGAGAAAATATATGAAAATTTGATTTATGCTTATAAGATATTTAAAAAATTTAGGTTTCCGTTTGAAATAATATTAATAGATGATGGCAGCATCGATAACACAAAAGATAGGGTTTTAAAAGCAGTGGCGGAGTGTAAAGAAATTAATTTGGTTTCAAACGTACGTAATGTTGGTAAAGGATATGCATTAAAAAACGGTTTTGAACATTCTACAGGCGATATAATAGTCTTTTTAGACAGTGACCTTGAAAATCATCCCTTGCAAGTCGGAAAATTGCTTAAAGCAATGAGGGATAATAACGCTGATATTGTTGTAGGCACCAGAAGAAGTAAAAAATTGAAAGCAAAATATACATTGCAAAGAAAAATATTAAGTTTTGGCTATTATTTAATGATCAAATATTTGTTTAAACTAAATCTTACGGATACCCAGGCTGGTATTAAAGTTTTTAAGCGAAATGCTTTAGAAATTATTTTTCCCAAAATTTTATGCAAAAAATTTGCTTTTGATATTGAGATTTTGGCTATAGCTATTCGAAAAAAATTTAAAGTAATTGAAATACCTACCGCATATATTTTTTCACGTGAAAATAGTTTGGGAAGAATCAAAATTAAAGATGTTTTTGATATGGGATTAGATACTCTTGCTATTTTTTATCGCATGAAAATATTACATTATTATGATTAAAAAAATGTATATTTTATCTATTTTCTTCGTCATCATATTGTTATTGTTATTGTTATTGTTATTGTTTTGTATTAATCTATTATTTTTTCAATTTTGTGTACTCTATGATGTTATTATTGCAACAATAAGACATAAATGAAAAATATATTAAACGACAGCTTATTCAAAAATGGAATTTATATTTTCATCTTTTCCATGTCGGCTAATTTTTTCAATTATCTCTTCCAAATCGCAATGGGTCGTTTATTAACGGTATCTGAATACGGCATATTAAATTCATTATTTTCCATTCTTTTGATAATTTCGGTTCCCGCAGGCACCATAACTATAATAGCCGCAAAAAATATATCTCATAACTTGGCAATTTCTAAATTCAATGAAGTTAAGAAATTTATTAAAAACATATTTCTCAAGGTTCTTCTTTTTGGAATGCTTGTTCTTATCGTTTATTTTATTTTTGTCCCATATTTAATGGATTTCATGAAGATAAATGTTTTTTTATATTACGCTATATTAGGCGTTGTATTGTTAATAAGTTTTTTTTTCTCATTGCTAATGGGCATACTTCAGGGAGCAAAAATGTACGGCATCTACGGGGTGACGGGAGGCCTATCATCCGCCGCCAAATTTGTCATTGCCGTTATTTTAGTATTATTGGGTTTGAATATAGCGGGTGCCCTTCTTTCAACTTTTATAGCGCAGATTGCCGTTTCATCAATAGCCGTTATATTTATATATAGTTATTTTAAAAAAATCGGCTCAAAACAGGTTCTTGATGAAAATAACGACGATGTTTCAAATAATGTTTTAACAATTAAATATTTCTTGCTTGTGCTTTTTTCCTTGTTTTTTTACACTTTTTTTACAAATATCGATTTAATTATGGTAAAGCATTTTTTTCCATCAAAAGAAGCCGGCATTTACGCGGTAAGTGCATTACTCGGAAAAATTATATTATATCTGCCGGCTAGTTTTGCAGTTGTAATGTTTCCGGAAGTGTCGCACGCACATGCTTTAAACAATAAAACAAAAAAGATTTTACTTAAAACTATTTTAATCACAATTTTATTATGTTTTTTTGGTGAAATTTTTTATATACTATTTCCTAATTTTATAATATCCGTTCTTATGGGAAGTAAATATTTGAAAGCCACGTCGTTATTAAGTCTATATGGGTTAAGTATGTTTTCTTTTGCTATTGTCAGTATAATGGTCAATTATTATATGGCGGTGCAAAAATATTTTTTTGTATTTTTAATGTTTCTTTTCGCAATATTAGAAGTTGTTTTAATAAGTTTGTTTCATCAGACACTGGCTTCTGTTGTGTATTGCGTAATGGTTACCGGTTATATTCTTGCTGTTGCATCTTTAATTAATATCTTTTATTATGATTTTATTTTATATTATAAAAAAATTATTTATTTTATGTATCATTTAGGAGTTAAAAAACAATGGTAAATACTATTAAAAATAATTTAAACACCAACACTAATAACAATATAACTGAGACATCCGACAATCATTTTGTTTCTATTATTATTCCTGTTGCTAAGATTAACAATTATATTATTGAAGCTATTCCATACTATCTTAATATGAGTTATAAAAATTTTGAAATTATAATTTTACCGGATGAAGAAGAAGATTGTACTTTTAAAAAATCAGTAATTATCCCAACAGGTAAGGTAGGTCCTGCTATAAAAAGAGACATAGGCGCCAAAAATGCTAAAGGGGATATTCTTGCGTTTATTGATGATGATGCCTATCCTCAGAAAAACTGGCTACAAAACGCATTAAAAATACTCAAAAACGATTCAGTAGCAGCTGTCGGCGGACCAGCTATAACACCTGAAGAAGATAAATTTTTTCAAAAAGTTTCAGGCTCAGTATTCTTAACTAAAATAAGCGGCATAGACCCAAGGAAATATTATCCTATTGGAAAATCAGCCGATGTAAAAGAATGGCCGTCCGTTAACTTTATAATAAAAAAAGAGATTTTTTTACTTATTAACGGTTTTAATTCGGATTTATGGCCTGGAGAAGATACCGAACTCTGTTTTAAAATTACAGAAATAGGAAAAAGAATTGTTTATGACCCAGATACTATTGTATATCATCATAGAAGAGGCAATTTTACATTGCATCTAAAACAAATAGGAAATTATGGAATTGTAAGAGGATGGTTAGCTAAAAAACATCCTTTGCACTCTTTTAAATTAAAATATTTCTTATCATCTTTTTTTGTGTTATACTTCGTACTGGCTTTTTTATTGCTGTTTTTAGATTTTAAACTTTTTATTTATATGTTTTTAGGTTTATTATTTTATATTATTATTTTACTGTATGCTTTTTTTGATATCAACAAAAAGACCAAAAATGTAAAAATTTCATTATTTGGAACTGTTTATGTATTTCTTACGCATATTTATTATGGCATTGCTTTTTCTTATGGATTTTTATTTGTAAAAAAAATATCTTGAGGTTAAATAATTATGAAAATTTCTATATCATATCCGCCGTTAGAATCTAAAAAGGGCACTCCATTGCTTTCTCAAAACAGGCAGTTTCAATGGTTTAAAGACCCTACATATATATATCCTGTGGTGCCTGCTTATGCTGCGACGCTTCTTAAGGAAAACGGATTCGATGTTTTTTGGGATGACGCGATAGCTGAATCGTTAACATATGATAAATGGCTCTTGAGACTTAAAAACGAAAAACCGGATATTATTGTGTTTGAAACTAAAACGCCTGTTGTAAAAAGGCACTGGCAAATAATCTCAGATATAAAAAAGATTTTTGGTCAACCAGTAAATGAAGATAAATTAAAGAATTATTATAATTTTCCTGTAGTTATTCTTATGGGAGATCATGTAACGGCAATGCCTGAAGAGTCTTTGATAAACTCAAAAGTAGATTTTATTATTACCGGCGGTGATTATGATTTTTCACTTCTAGGATTATGTAATACATTAAAAAAAATGTCCTCTCTTGATGATCTGAAAAATATACCGCCAGGTATATATTATAGAAAAGGCGGAGAGATTATGAATTCGGGGAAATTTGAATTAGATAATGATTTAAATAAACTTCCTTATATTGATAGAAATCTCACAAATTGGAAACTTTACGCTTACAAGAACGGAAATTTTAAACACACGCCGGGAACATATGTAATGGCTGGGAGAGACTGCTGGTATGGAAGGTGCAGTTTTTGTTCTTGGACAACTCTTTATCCAGGCAAAAATTTTAGAACGGTAGATGTTTCAAAATATCTTGATGAAATAGGAATTTTAATTGAAAAGTTTAAGGTTAAAGAGATATTTGATGATACAGGCTGCTTTCCTATAGGAAATTGGTTGAATGAATTCTGCAAAGGTATGATAGAAAGAGGTTATAACAAAAAAGTAACAATGGGCTGCAATATGAGAGTTGGTGCGCTATCTCAGCAAGAATGGAGTTTATTGAAGCAGGCAAATTTCAGAATGATTCTCATAGGTTTAGAATCAATAGTTCCTTCTACACTTAAGAGATTAAATAAGGGAATTAATGTATCAGATATTGAACATACTCTAAAGATGGCAAAATTTGCCGGATTAGAGCCACAACTTACGACGATGATAGGCTATCCTTGGGAAACTATTGACGATGCTGCTATGACTATCAATTTTGCTAAAAAAATGTTTAAAAAAGGACACATTGATACATTACAGGCAACTATTGTTGTCCCATATCCAGGGACGCCTTTATTTGATGAAGCAAGAAATAACGGTTGGCTTTTGACGGAAGATTGGAACAGATATGACATGAAAGAATCTGTATGGAGAAGTCCTGTAACAAATGAAGATGTGTTAAAATTTGCCCAAGATTTGTATACATCAGCTTTGAATCCTTTTTTTATTTTTAAAAAGATAGTTTCTATAAGAAATATTGACGATATAAAATTTATTTTTAAGGCTGGGAAAAAAGTGGCATCGCATTTTATGGATTTTAAAAAAGAAAAATAAAGGATGTTAATATGATTTCGGTGCTAGTTTCGGTTATAGTAACAACAAAAAATGAAGAAAGTAATATCGAAAATTGTCTAAAGTCGCTAATATATCAATCATATAAACATATTGAAATTATAGTTGTGGATAATAATTCAACAGATAGAACTAAGACAATAGCAAAGAAATATACTGATTTAGTTTATGATAGAGGACCGGAGAGATCGGCGCAGAGAAATTTTGGAGTTAGTGTTAGCAATGGAGAATATATTTTATATTTAGATGCAGACATGATATTGGCTCCGTTTGTTATAGAATCATGCGTCGCCGAATTTAAAAACAGCCCTTTAGTAGTCGGATTATATATACCTGAAATAATACTGGGCAGCGGGTTATTTTGCAAAACAAGAAGATTTGAAAGATCTTTTTATAACGCTACTCCTATAGATGCGATAAGATTTGTGAAAAAGGATATTTTCATTAAAGTAAACGGTTTTGATGAAAGTTTTTCAGGACCGGAAGATTGGGATTTTAACAGAAAAATTTCAAGTTTTGGTGAGCTTAAGCTTATAAGCGGTTACAAAATTTTATCTGAAGAAAAAGAGGTAAATGAATTGAAGAAAAATGGTTTTTTAAAAGAAATTGCAAATTTTTTAATTTCAAACGGAATTAGATCCAACGATTTAAATTATAAATATAATAATGTAATATTTCATAATGAAATAAAAATAAATTTAGCAAAATATTTTAGTAAAAAATCTTATTACATGAAAGGTTTTGACATTTATATAAATAAATGGGGCAAAAATGATATTATAGTTAAGAAACAATTTGGCTTATATTACAGGTATATGGTGGTTTTTACAGAAAATGGCAAGTGGAGAAAATTAGTTAGGCATCCGCTGTTAACGGTTAGCATGTATTTTCTAAAAGGTGCTGTAGGAGTTGTATATGTTTGGCATAACTTATATAAATTCATTAAATAATTTCTATGTGAATACGATATTAATATATTATTTTATTAAAAATATTAAAATAAAGAAATTATACCTGTTTGTAATATTGTTGTTATTTTTTTATTTATATTGGTTGATATGATATATTTTTCGACAAAAATTTATAAAGTTAATGCAAATTCATAGTTCAAATTCAATTAAATTAAAAAAATATTTTGAAGGTATTATCATGAATATTGAGGAATTATATGATAGGAAGTATTATTTAGATAGAGATTATTTGCCTATACATCTTCAAAATGCTATTGAAAATATTTTTATACAAAACAATTTTCATAACATTTTAGAAGTAGGCGTCGGAACAGGAAGGCTTATGAATTCCCTTAGAGATAAGGGTTATAATGTCAAGGGAATTGATTCTTCACCTATTGCCGCAGAGATGACTGGCGCTGCAATTGGAGATGCTACTTCAATACCTTTTGAAAACGAATCGTTTGATTGTGTTTTGGGCATCAGTATTATTGAGCATTTAAATGAAAAAGATGGTTTAGTATTTATTAAGGAAATTTATAGAGTATTAAAAAAGGGTGGTGGCGTATTTTTAGTCACCCCAAATTATTCTTCTCCTTTAAGAATTATACAAGGGAATAATTGGTATGCTTATACCGATAAAACACATTTATTTTATTATACCCCAAAAAGTTTAAGTAATTTACTAAAAATAAATGGCTTTAATAAAATAAAATTTACATTTAAATTAAAAGCTCTTCCAAATTTCTGGCCTGCTGAATGGCCAATGGGATTAATTTTTAAAAAATTACCAAAGTTTTTTAAGCATATTCCATATCGCATTCTCATATCATCTCCATTAGGACTTTATAGGGATACTTTTTGGATTTTTGGGAGGAAGGTATTGTGAAAATAGGTGTTTTAATTGATAGATTAAACATTGGCGGCGTTGAAAAAATAGCAATAGAAGAAGTGAAAAGTCTGATTGATATTGGTGAAGACGCCTATTTATTAGTGCTTTCAAGAAAAGCTGTTGTTAAAGACGCTTTTGCAGATTTACTGAAAAATATTCCGGTAGTATATTTAGATGATAGATTACCTAAAATATTTAAATTTTCCTTTAAGATACCAGGTTTTTATTTTTTTTCTTTTTTTCATTTGACTTACCCTTTTTTATTACCATTTGTTATCAAAAAAAAAGAATATGACATTATAATAAGTCATAATATATACACAACATTTTCCGCACTTTCATTATCAAAATTAAATGCTATTCCATATGCGGTTTATATCTGGGACCCGCTTTCTTATAATCTAAAGAAAACATACAATAAAGGATTTATCTATAATATAATGTTTTTTGTTCTTTTTTTAGGAAAAAGAATTGATAAAATTTTAGTTAATAACTCAATGTTGGTTTTTGTCTCCGGCTATATTCATTATTCACAGCTTAAAAGTATCATTAAAGATGACAAAAAAATAAAATTAATACCGCTAGGACATGCTTATTTAAGAGAAATAAAAAATTTTCGCGGTGATTATATTTTTATTGCAACTGCTTGGAAGGAAGGAAAAGGGCTTGAAAATTTATTAAATATTATTCAACAAATTCCGAATTGCGAACTTAAGGTAGGGGGTAAATGGATACATAGGGAATATAGAAATAAAATAGAATCAATTATAAAAAATTTAAAAATTTCAAATAAAGTTAAATTATTAGGAGAAATTAGCGAACAAGAATTAAATGATTCATATATAAATGCCAGGGTTACTGTTATTATGAACGACGAACCAGGTTTTGGCATGCCTGTTTTAGAAGCTGCTTCTAACGGATGTACTTTTATTGTAACCGAAACAAGCGGAGTAGCATATTTTTTTGAAAAAAATAAAGATGGATTTTTTTATAAATATGAGGATTATATAACTTTGAAATCATATTTAATTAAATTATTAAATAATGAACGACTTGCATATGACATGGGAAAAAATGCATGGAAAAAGGTAAAAGAAAATTATACTTGGCAAAAACACGCCGAAATTTTAATAAATGAAATAAAAAGCTTGATGATTAGAAAATAGGATTATGTCATGTGTAATGACATTAATATGTGAGAGTGATTCTTAAGAATAAGGGCTCTAATAATACAACAGAACAATATTATTAAAATTTAATTATTTTTTATATATAATTGATATATTGGAGAGAAATGAATCGGGTAATAATTATAGCAAATAATACTTATGGAAAAATGATGAGTGGCGGGGATAGAATATGGATTGAACTAACAAAAAATTTAGCGGAAAAATTGAACATTGTTTTATTTACATCTGAAGAGGGTTTATTATTGCTTAATAAAAGTCAAGAAACGAAAGTTAATATTAGTATTATCAAAACAGACACGGAGTTTAAAGATAATAATTTATATTCTATTTTAGGATTAATTAAGATGCAAATCAGAAGAACTTATAAAGGTATAAAATATATTTCAGCAAATATGGGTATAATTAAAAATTCTGATTTTATATATTCATCATCAGACTTTTATCCTGATTTTTTATCAGCTATTTTTGCAAAAATAATTAATAAAAAAATAAAATGGATAGCTGGATTTTATCTTTTTGCAACTTTTCCGTTATCCAAAAATACACCATATAAAGGAATTAATAGAGTAAAAGGAATACTTTACTGGTTTATGCAACTGCCTTCATATTTTATTATTAAACGGTTCGCAGATTATGTGTTTGTAACTAGCGAACCTGACATTAAACGATTTTACTCTAAGAAAAATAATATACTTAAAATTTTAGCAATAAAAGGTGGTATAGATATATCAGAATCCGAAAAATATTTAAAATCTAATGACAGTGTCATTCCATTAGATAGAAGAGAATATGACGCCTGTTTCGTTGGAAGATTCCATGTTCAAAAAGGATGCCTCGAACTCATAGATATATGGAGTAATGTAAATAAAAAAAAAAAATTAAAACTTGTATTGATAGGCGACGGAGAATTGAAACATGAGATAGAAAATAAAGTAGCCAAACTTTCTATGCAGAGCCAGATTGAGATATTAGGCTTTTTAGACGGAAAAGATAAATACGAAATATTTAAACAGTCAAAGTTAATGGTTCATCCTGCAATTTACGATAGCGGAGGTATGGCTATGGCTGAAGGTATGGCCTTTGGGTTACCAGGAATAAGCTTTGATTTAGAAGCTTTAAAATCATATTATCCAAAAGGTGTCATTAAAATACCGTGTTTTGATATTGAAGCTTTTGCAAATGCGATTATTAGTTTATTAGAAAATGAAAAATTTTACAAAGAACTTTCAAAAGAAGCTTATGAATATGCTAAAACCTGGGACTGGAGTGAAAGAGCAAATTATATCTATAAACAAGTTTTCGAAAAATATGATTTTCAAGAAACTTATTAATAAAATAAATTTTCACAAGTATCCTGTAATTGTTTTTATAACGCTTTCCCTTATTCCTTTTTTATGGTTTCATGGTGAGCCAATATCTTTTGGAGATCCAGGATTTTTTTTTATATTTTATCATCCTAATTATATTATTAAAAAAGCCTTTTATCTAATTCTTCCTACAAATTTAGGTACCTTTCCTTATTTATTATATTTTTATCCAATGATTCTAATCTTTTCCGCTATTTTTTTTATCAGCGGACATAATTATTTAATTTCACAAGAAATTATATTTGCTTTAATAGTGTTTTTTTCAATGTTATTTTTTTATTTATTTTGTATGGAACTAAATATTTTTGAAAGAAACAAAAAATTTATTTCTACTATATCTTCTATTTTTTATATATTTAATTTATTTGTTCTTATTTATTATATTACAATATTTCAATTCAGCTTTTATTTATTGCCATTTACTTCATTATTTCTTTACATTTTTATAAGATGGCTAAATACAAAAAAATTTATTTATATTGTAATTTTGTCATTAATTATTTCATTATTCTCAATAGGCGAATTTGAATTTCCAACTTATACTGTGATAGTTTTATTATTTTTGTTTGTCTTTATATATAAAACTTTTGAAACTACTAATTTGGCAAATATAAAAGAAACTATTAAATATTCAGGGTTAATTTTACTAATAATATTTTTAAATAATATGTGGTTCATTTTACCATTTTTATACAATAGTTTTTTAGAATATCAACATACAGCTAAGTTTTTTCATAACTTTAAAGAAGTTTATTCTGGAAATTCATATTTTACGAATATTTTAGAATATTTTTCTAATTGCTCAACTTTTGTCAATAGTGGATTCCTTTCTTTAATGCATTTTCAGTGGGTTAATGTTTATCATGATAAGATTTTTATTGTTCTAGGTTTTTTGATAACCTTTATAATTCTAATTCCTGTTATAACAAACTTTAAAAAATCTGCTATGATAATACTGTTATTTTTATTAGGTATTTACTTTAGTATTGGCGCAAAGCCACCATTTAGTGGTATTAAGATATGGCTATTTCAACATTTACCTTTTACTATGTTATTTAATGAAAATTATGCATTTAATTCTTTTTTTATTGTTTCTGCATCAATATTATTTGGTTATGGTATTGGAATAATTTATAACAATATTATAAAAAAAATGAAATATTTATATGCTAATATTATAATATCTATTGTACTATTAATTTTTCTTGGTTTATATATCTTTCCTTTATGGTCAAATAATATTTTTAAAGGTTATTTTTTATATTATGGTAAAAGAGTATCTTTTAGTATCAAAGTTCCTTATTATTATAATGAAATTAGAAATTATTTTAGGCATAACAAAAATGATTATGATATTTTTACTTTGCCGTTAAATAGCAGTAAAAATATTTACAACTGGCACTCTGGTTTTATAGGAAATGGTCCTACATTTTTATTATATGAACACTCAGATATATCAAATCTAATGCACGATACCTTTCCTCAAGATATTTTAATCAATAAATTTCAAAATAATAGATATAAAAAAATTATTAATGTAGTAAGTCTATTTTCAATAAAGTACATCGTCTTGCAAAATGATATATTAGAATATCATACCTATTACACATTATTAAAAAATCATTTTTATCTAAAACATATATCTAAGGTAGAGTTGCGTGTAATTTTAAACACATCAAAAGGTTTAAGATTAGTAAGAAATTTCGGTAATCTTCACATATATAAAGTTTCTAATAAATATTTCCTGTTCAAAGTATGGACGCCTAAGAGAGTGATATTTGTGAATCATGAGTTAAAATTGCATGATTTAGACAACTATATGGTGCCGATTGTAATGCAAAATAACTTCAAAGTTAGAACGGCGGTATTTGCAAAGTTATTTTCTCAAAATAAGCACTCGGAAAGAATAAAAAACTATGAATTAAATAATATTGCCGACAAATATTCAAAACAATATTCATTAACCAATAAAATATTGGATATTCCAGTTTCTAATAAAATATTAAAAATAGCTGAAACAGTTAAAAAAATTAACACGCCTACTGTTGAATTTAAAGAAATTAATCCTTCAAAATACGCAGTCATAGTGCATAATGCGAAGGCAAGCTTTCCTCTTATCTTTAATCTAATGTATTTAGCAGGTTGGAATGTTTACCCTCAGATTTATTCTAAAAGAACAGAGGTTAATCATTCGGAAAATAATTATAATCATAATAATAATGCAGGCTATATATCAAAGCGGACCAATACCGATACTTATAAAAACATAACGTTTGCAGGCAATAAATTTATTTCCAAAGACATAAACGGAACCGTGCAGAACAATAATATTCCTGACGGACATATTCTTCAGACTTTGTTTGAAAAACCCCTGCCAGCTAAATATCATTTTGTGGCTGACGGTTATTCAAATTCATGGTGGATTAATCTTAACTATATTAAAAAATTAGGACCGCAATATTATAAGATAAATAAAAACGGATCAATTAATTTTGAATTAATAATTGATTATTGGCCGCAAAGATTGCTTTATATCGGTATTATTATATCTGGTTTAACCGTTATCCTTTTTGTTTTATATCTGATTTACGATGCGTTAAAAAAAAGAAAAACAAAATAATATTATGGAAATAGATAAAAGTATATATAGAGATATTAAAAACTTATTTTTAAAAATAAGAATTCTTATATTATCCTGTTGGAATTATAAATTTAAAATTCTAAAATGGGGTTTGATAATACTCACCCTGTTTATTTTATATAGAGTTTATAAAATAATAACGTACCATAAGGTCGTTAGGAGCTATCCTGTTGCCAACAAAACTATATCAATAAAAAAAACAGGATATTATAGGCTTGGGGTTTATTTAAACATTAATCAAAAGTATTTTTTTAAAAGAAATGTGATAGCTGATATATTATTTAACAATAAAAACGGGAAAATTAAACATAATAAAAATATATTGCTAAAATCGTTAGAAAGCGAATTTTATTATTATTGCGGCAAGATAAATATAAACAGCCTCAAAAACCGTAATTATGATAACCGCCCATACAGGCATTTAAGGTTTACTTCGGTTATATCAAATTTTAAAAACGGGGATAATCCTTTTTTCTTTTTTTATGTTAATTTTGCCTCTAAAAATAAACTTGAAAGAATACTTTATACCCCGATAAACATTCCTATTAATAATATACTTGCTGACCATGTTGTTATCGCAAAAGTAAGAAGCAACGGTTATCTGAGGCTTCTTAATTTACCAGGCAATAAAAAACCTGAAATTAGAATAAATAAATTGATTTATTTTTATCCGCATTACACAACTGATGGAAACGTAAATAATATTGAAGCAGTATTTGAATATAAGTATAAAAATGAAAAACTTAATAAAACTATCGGTATATATAGCGGAGAATTAATAAATATTTATAAATTATTAAAAATAAAAAAGGAAGTATAAAATTTACCGGTTCGAAATTAATTGAACCTAATATTTCATCCCTTGAAAAAATTTTCAAGAATTTTATTTTTAAAAAATATTTTATAAATTTTATGAGGCATAGTCAGGTGTTTAAAAGAGAATTAAAAAAACAGATAATTAAAGGCAAAAAAAAGCTTATTCCGTATAGTAAGGTTAAAAAGAACTTTATTGATAATACCGTAAAGAAGATTTTTCTTATTGATTACAATACAAAAATAACGCATATATCTAATATACATAATAAAATTGTGAGAGCTTTTTACCGCTTTATATATAAGAACTATACGTATAGCTATAGTTTTACGAATGACATTGCAAATATATTTTCTCATAAAAGGATATGGTATAAAAATATTCTGATACCTATTAAAATGAATTCAATTAAATTTAAAGTAGTTCATCAAAACAATACTGATAGAAATAAAAAAATAGTTTATATCTCAATAAATTTCAAAAAATTAAAATTATATAAATATTTTACAAATGATAAAGAAATGCTAAATGAAATAATAAATAAAAAAAAGTCAGTAAAAATTAACAATAAACTTGTTTTAAGGGGTAGTAACGACGATTATTGGTATGGAAAAAGGTATTATAGAAATTATCCTTTGTTGCGTAAGATAAAATTATTTATATTCAACAAAAAACCAGGGAACATTAACTCATATTTTTATTATAATAGTTTACCGAAGGCCTATCCAAAAGTTTTGCTTATGAATACGAAAAATTTTTATCTTCCCAATATGGAAATCTTAAATTTTAAGCGTAAAACTGTTCAATATAAATATAATAATATTTTAAATGTGATAAGAAAATATAATAAAGTAGGACCGTATAATTTTTTTAATAACTTAAACATTTTTGACGAAAAATATAAAATTTTTAATATAAAGGAAAAGGAAAAGGAAAAGGAAAAGGAAAAGGAAAAGGATTATATCTTATTGAATAAAGCATATTATTCAAAAATAAATTCTTTCAACAGCTTGAAAAAAATAATAATCCTTAAATTCAATAATATAAATATAAAAAATTTTCAAAATATTTTAATAAAAATTTATTCAGATAAGGAATTAAAATATTTTAATAATTTTGGAAAATTATATGCTATAGTTTTAAATACGCATAATATTAATAAGCTAATTTTATTACCGGTAAATATCGAAAATATTAATAATAGTAAATATGCAGATATTCATTTAATTAGAAACAGAAATATTTTTAAAAATAAGTTATTTATTATAAATGAAATTAAATTAGAATTTATGCCTAAAAAAATAAGCGAATCTAACTTATATCAATACAGGCAGATAAATTTTAATGTAATAGGAAATAATATAGTTTTTTTAAAATTTAAAAAAACTAATAAAACCTTATTAAAATATATTAACGAATCTCCTTTCATTGACTTAAAATATGATGATAACAAAGAAAAACTTATTTCTTTCAAAAAGTTTATTAATAGAAGACGAGAATTCAATAAGATATTTGAAAAGGGTAGCGGATGGATTTATAAAAAATTATATCTAAAAAAAGGCGTATACTGCTTTAATTTAATTAATAATACTTTTTTTAAAACATATATGATTACGTTAGAGAGGTTGAATGAAAAATAATATCATTTTTTTAATCGTAAATTTAATAGGATTTGGATTTGCCGTAGACCTAATAGTTAGAATATTTAATGGACATGTTGGATTCGGTTTTCAATGGCTTGGAATAATAATAGTTATATTATATTCTTTATGGATGAGGTATTATTTCAGAGAGAACTTATTAAATAAAATAGATTTCTTTAAAGATGGCGGGATATCGAGGCCTTATTCATTAGCTGCCGTCTTTTTTTTAATTATTGCTATGTTGTTTGATTTAGCGGGCAATGAAAGAACTGCTAACGGCTTTGCAATTGTTGCATATTATTTCTTAGTTGAAGTAGTGGTTGTAGAAATAATAGGCCTTAGAAAAAAAAGAAGTATAGAAAAAAAGGAGAACGCATAAATTTTGCAAACAGCTAAAATAAAAAGTAATGATTATATTGTCTGGCGAAAACTAAAAGAAATATTAAAAAAAAATCTCACCCCTTTAATATTCTGCATATTATATACTGCAGTATTTTCTATAACAACTATTTTACGGTATCAAACGTTCCATGCTGCTATACTGGATATGGGCGCGGAAATGCACGAGCTGTTTCTTATTTCTAAGGGCTATTTCTATTTTTTTAATACTCACGGAAGTTTAAGTAAAACAAGCGTAATTGCTTCGTATTTTGAAATTCTTTACTTTCCTTTAGGGTTTATTTATAAAATAATTCCGTATGTTTCCTTTTTTTTGATTCTGCAATCTTTTTTAATCGGCATAAGCGCTTTTCCTTTTTATTATATAAGCAAGGATTTAATTGGGGAAAAATGGGGATTTATAGGTCCGCTTCTTATACTTCTCAATCCGCAAATACACACAGGAAATTTGTTTGACTTTCATGTTTCTGTTTTTTATGTGACATTCATAAGTTATGCATTATATTTTGCATTAAAAAAAAATTTATTTTATCTATATTTATTTTCTTTTTTAACTTTGATTGTTAAAGTAGATTCGTTTTTATATGTAACTTCTATTGCAATTTTTATTTTTCTGCTTAATTATAAAAAAAAACATGTAATAGCTTTGTTGGGTTTATCTTGGTTATACGGTATGTTTACTTTATTTTATATAATTCCGCATTTAAGGAATATGAGCGGTTTAATATCATTGGGAAATGAAAAATATACATTTATGCCTATTTTAACGGCAGGTATTAATGATATTAAAAATCTAAACATTTTAGGTTTTATAAATATTATTGCATCAACCATTTTTAATAATATTAGATATAATTTTAAATTTTTATTTTATTTATTGGCTTCTTTAGCTTTTTTACCATTATTTTCAAAAAAGTACATAGCAATTACAATAATACCAATTATGGTTTGCTGGTTAGTAGCGTTTTATCCTAATCATTTTTATTATGAACCCTTTTTTATGCTGCAATATTCATATTACACGGTTCCATTTTTTGTTCTTGCGTCTATTTATGGATTCCAAAATATATTAAGATATGCCAATAAAATTAATTTAAAAGTTAAAAGTAAATATTTAGCGTTAATTTTTGTTGTATGCATATTACTTACAACCTTAGTGATTCAAAATTATGGAGCCATTATAGATTGGAGTTCATTTAATGTTTTTAGTTTACAAAATTATACATATAAAAAAAATATGTATCAAAATACTTTAATGACAGCGCTAAAAAAAATTAAGCCTCAAGATTATATTTCTTCGTCTCAGTTTATCGGTTCGCATCTTTATAACCATTATTATTTAGCAATATTTCCGCAGGGAATCAATATATCTAGATATATTGTTTTTTCTACTTGTTATTTCAATCAATATCGCAAAAAAAAGGATAAAAAATTATTAAATATATTTAATAAACTTAAAAGTTCAGGCAGATATATGATTTTTTACGAAAAGGGTTGTAACACAATTCTTAAGTTGCGATAAAAATAAATATTTTTATATTGAATTTATTTTTTTAAATATAAATTTTTGATTTCCATTATATCCTTTTTACCGATAATTTGTAAAATTATTGAGAGAATTATATAAAGTTAAAAATCCATTATTATAAATATTTTTTATTATGAACATTTTAATTACCGGCGCTTCCGGTTTTGTAGGCTATTACGTAATACAGACGCTCGGAGATTCTAAAACCTATCCGCAAAATGCAGAATCTTTAGAGTTTCTTAAATCTAGGCAATCTATTATACCCGCACCTCTGCCTCATGTATGCATTCCTTTAGCTGATGAAAACGGAACAATCGACTTAAGAGATATTGAAAGATTAAAATCGTTTTTATCGGCTCCGGGCATTCCGGCAATTGACGCGGTTATCCATTTAGCCGCGCAGAGTTTTGTCCCCGAGTCCTTTAAAAATCCTATTGAAACTTTCGATATAAATTTTACCGGCACTTTCAATCTTCTAAATGCTTTAAAAGAAACGGGTTTTAAAGGCAAAATGCTTTATGTTAGTTCAGGAGATATTTACGGTCTTGTGGATGAAAGCTCTCTTCCCATAAAAGAGGAATATCCCCTTAAACCCAGAAATCCTTATGCCGTGAGTAAAGTTGCCGTAGAAGCTCTTTGCAATCAGTGGTCGGTTACGGAACCGGACATGCGGTTTATAATAGTGAGACCTTTTAACCACATAGGTCCTAACCAGAGCGAAAGGTTTGCGGTATCTTCTTTTGCAAAGCAGGTAATAGAAATAGAGCTTGGATTAAGAAAGCCGGTAATTATTACCGGCAATATCGACGTAACTAGGGATTTTTTAGACGTAAGGGATGTAGCGGACGCTTATAAATTATTATTGGAAAACGAAAATGTTTATGATATAAATAATAAGTTTGATATATTTAACGTCTGTTCAGGGGTTGAAGTTTCTATGCGTTCTATTTTAAATATAATGTTAGAAACAACCGGCATAGAAGCCGAAATAAAAATCGACGAGGCTAAATTAAGACCTAACGAGCAGAAAAGAATTTACGGAAGCAGCGATAAACTTAAAAAATATACCGGATGGCAGCCTAAAATACCTCTTAAAAAGAGTGTAGAAGATATTTTAAATTACTGGAGAGAAAAGTTAAGATAAATTAATTGAAGAATACAATCATAAAAACGGAGGATGAAAGATACTATGTCAAAAAATGCGCTTATAACCGGAATTACGGGACAGGACGGTCCATATCTCGCTAAGTTTTTAATAGAAAAAGGTTATAACGTTTACGGTTTTCTTGCAAGAAGAGGGTCGGATACTCTTTGGAGATTAAGGTATTTAAATATTATAGATGACGTAAAAATAATAGACGGAGACCTTCTGGATTTATCTTCTTTAATAAGGGCTTTGGAAACTTCTAAAGCCGACGAGGTTTATAACTTAGCCGCTCAAAGTTTCGTTGGAACGTCTTGGCAGCAGCCGATTTTGACTACCCAGGTTACCGGATTTTCGGTCGTTAACGTTCTTGAGGCCATAAGGATCGTAAATAATAAAATAAAATTTTATCAGGCTTCAACGTCCGAGATGTTCGGTAAAACTTCCGAAACTATACAGTGCGAAGATACGGTATTTCATCCTAGAAGTCCCTATGGAGTTGCTAAAATGTTCGGCCATTATATCACTATAAACTACAGGGAAAGTTTTAACATATTCGGCTGCGCCGGAATATTATTTAATCACGAATCTCCTATTAGAGGCATAGAGTTCGTTACGAGAAAAGTGACCGACGCCGTCGCCAGAATAAAATACGGCAAGCAGAAAAAGGTTTATCTCGGCAACATAGACGCCCAGAGAGACTGGGGATACGCAAAAGATTACGTCGAGGCAATGTGGCTTATGCTTCAGCAGGATAAGCCGGACGATTATGTTGTCGCGACCGGCAAAACATTCTCTGTAAGGGAAATGTGCGAAACCGCTTTTTCCTACGTCGGACTAAACTATAAAGATTACGTCGAAATAGACCCTAAATTATACAGACCCGCTGAAGTTGAGAGGCTTTTAGGCAATCCTAAAAAAGCTAAAGAAAAGCTTGGATGGGAAGCTAAGACTTCGATGAAGGAACTTATAGAACTTATGGCAGAAGCGGATTTGGAAAGGGTGAAAAACGAAAGGTAAAATTATAATTAAGATTAAGGAATTACCGGACTTTTTTAAGAGTCAATAATTCTTTAATTTCCATAATGTCTTTTTTACCGATAGTTTTTAAAATTATTGAGAGCATAGCATAAACCAGCATACCTATTACTATGCTTAAAATTAATTTTTGGCGGAGTTCTATTACGATAAATCCCATTATTAAGGATGACAGTAAAACTTTTATGAAATTTATCGCATTAAACTTAATTTTAACAATTTTATACGTAAAATATAATAAACTGCCTGCCATCAACAGTTCTATGAAAATTAATGAATATGAGGCTCCTTTCAATCCGTAATATTTAATAAAAAAAAATGCAAAAATAAATCCTCCTAAAGAAGCAAAGGATGCAGACTTTATGAGGTATTTTCTTGCGTTTTTTACCATAAGATACGATATAAGCGCAGAACTTATTCCGACAGGCAATATAGACCATACCATTATTCTTAAAAGACTGGCTGCAGGCATTAATTTTATTCCGAATAATTCTATAATTAAAGTGCTGCTTATTGCGTATCCCCCAAAAATTGCCGGCAAAGAAAAAGTATAAATAAATCTTATAAGCTCGCTTAATAGTTTCGATTCCTTTATTCCGTCGTTTTCTTTTACCGCATCCGATATAACGGGAATAAAAGCGTTGCCGGTTAAATTTAGCATCATAAATATAAATCCGATTATTTTATAGGTTATATAATAATAACCTATGTTTTTGTTATTATTAAAAATCTTGAGGAAAATTATAGGATAGCTGATATATAAAATGCTGACCCATGAAAATATTCCAAAAGGCAGGGAATCTTTAACGGTTTTTTTTACCGCATTAAACGCAAAATTAATTTTTATTTTTTTTACGGTTTTTTCGATATAATTGGTTTGAATCAGCACGGCGGTTAAATTTCCCGCTAAATATAACAATACCGCCGTCAAATACCAGTTTATATTTCTTACTATCAATAAAATTCCCAGTAAAAATAATAGACTGTTTATAAAATTAGTGAATAAAATGACATGATTTTTTTCCATGCCCCGCAATGCCCATGAGAAGTTAAAAGAGTATATTAAAGGCAATAAAGAAAAAGCTATGATTATATTTTTTTGGCGTGTAGCGTTTTTAAAAAATATTAACCCTATTGATATAATAATTATAAACGATATAAATGAAAGCAAAAGCCTTGCGGATGAAATATCGTTTATAGTATCTGCAATATTACTTTTATTTTTATGTTTTGCTACCGCCGTTTCACCGAAAGGCGATAGTCCGGTATCGGCAATAGAAACAAAATATCCGACTAACGTCACGCCGAAAGCAAATTCGCCGAATACCGAAGCTCCTAATCTTTCTATGAGGTAAATATTAGCCGCAAGGGTCAATATTGCGCTCAAAATGCGGGAACTAAATAAAAACGTCAAGTTTTTTATAAATCTTTGTTTGTTTGATAACGGCGGCGTATGCGGCATTACTATTGTTTTTATGTTTATGTTTATTTTTTACGGGAGCTATTTGAATTTATTTAATTTATTGCATTTATTTAATTAAAAGGAAATATATTAACGTTTATCAGGCTTATCTCTTATCTTTAGCCGATTGAATATTAGTCATATGTTCATAATGTTCATTTTCAAGCTTTTGTTTCCATTTTTGCATAAACTTTTCTTTATTGTTTTGACCGTTTGTATTGGCGGGCTTATATTTTTGATAAGTGATATTTTCGTAATGAATAACGACCGAGGAGGGTTGATAAACTATTTTATAGCCTTTTTTGCTTACTTCAAACGCAAGGTCCGCATCTTCGTAATATGCGGGAGCATACCTTTCGTCAAATCCTCCTATTTCGTAAAATAACTCTTTTTTGCTCATTATACAGGCGCCCGAAATAAAGTCCGTTTCTCTCGCGTAATTATATTCAGGTCTGTCAGGGTCGTCGAACATCCCGAATTGCCATGATTCCCCGTCTTTCCACATTATGCAGCCGGCTTCTAGAAGTACTCCGTCAGGGTATATAAATTTAGGTCCTGCTATTCCTATTGTATCGTCGCTTTCCATTAATTGCAAAAGGTTTTTTAACCATTCTTTTTGGACTTCGGTATCGTTATTTAAAAACAGAACGTATTTGCCGGAGGCTTGTTTGGCTGCGTTATTGCAATTTCTTAGAAAGCCGAGATTATTTTTATTTCTTATTAATTTAACATTTTTAACATATTTTTCTATATTGACGGTTTCGTCGGAAGAATTATCGTCGGCTATTATGACTTCATAAGAAATTCCTTCGGTGTTCTCCAATATAGATTTTAGACACATATAGGTATAATCCCACTGATTATAAACTGGGATAATTATTGAAACTAAAATATTTTCCGGTAAATTTGCGGCGTTAGAGTTAGAAGCAGAATTAGTATTTGAGTTAGAATTTGAGTTCAAATGAGAAATAGAAATAGCATTAGAATGTGAATTAGACATGGGCATAGACCCATTCATAGATATAGATTCAGAATTAAATAGAGGAAAAATTAAAGGTTTTTTTTCTATTTTTTTTACGCGTATTTTGTATTTATCGTTTAGGCGGTTTGAAAGAGTTAATCTGAATACATTTAAAAATACGTTAATCCTGCCTTTTTTTAAATAGTACCATATTTTTTTAAGCCTGTTTGCGGAAATTATCATTTTTTTTATGTTTTTACGTTTAAAAGTTTCAATGTTTCAAAGTTTAAGATTGTAAGGATGTATAAGCAAATATGGATATTGAAATATATTTCAAATTTTATTTTTCAAATTTATAATTTATTATTACCAATAATTTTACTATAATCTCGGCAAGATTTCATTAAGGATTTTATTATCCTATTTATTGTGAAAATCCGGATACTTATTTTAAGAAATTAGAAGAAACGATAAATGCGGTAATAGGAACAGATTTGCCTTTTGTATTCGGGATAGACGTAAAAAATACGACTATTTTGTATGCGTAAAATAAAATCAGACGCCTTTTTCTTAAGGTAGAGGAGTTAAGGGCAGATATTCTCTAAAAGCTTGAAGAGGGCATACATATTTTATATTGATAATTATCATTATCATCATTATCTTCTATGTATAATTTTTTTAATTCCGTTATATATTTCGTTTATTATCTTGTAAACGGTAATTTTAAAAAATCTCGTTATTGCGTTAGGCTTTCTTTTATAATTTATAAAATCTTTTACTTCCCAGTCCTGCCCGTCTGCAAGATATCTTATGGGTTCTGGATGAAACTGCAGATTTTTCCTATCGATGAATTCGAGGAAATTTAAATCGCTAAAAATATATTTGTCAATTTTAGGGCTGAAATTAAAAGTCCATATTTTTAATTTCCCGATTAGGTTAGATTCATTGATATTTAAAGTATTATGCTCTTTTTTATAATTATATTCAGGTTTTAAAGCTTTTCCGTAGTGATATATTTTCACGTTTTCCGGCATTTTAACAGCGTTGCCGTTTTCTATAGAAACGGCTTTCCCGCTTATTTCCGCAAAACCGGTTGCGTCTCCTGATGAAAGCACCATTTTATCATTTCTGATAATCCTTGTTTCTTTATCGTAGTAAAATATTTTTTCCATATATTTTTTTTTAGGATAGCTGAAAAAACCGCCGAAGAAATGCATATAGTTAAAAACAAAACCTTTCACTGACTCGTTATTTTTATTTTCTTCAAGGACTTTTAATATATCGTCGTAATCTTTTTCGTGAATCAGTTCGTCTCCCTGAAGATAAAATCCAAAATCCCCGGTGATGTATTTAAGACTTTCATTAGTTTTTTGAGAATGTATTTCTCCTCTTAATTTTGCGGTTTGATTCCAATCGGAGTCGTATATTTTTATTTTGGAGTCGTTAATATTTTCAACAAGTTCCTTAGTGTTATCCGTAGAATCGCATACTAAAACTATAAATTCATCCACTATTGGAAGAAGCGATTTAATAGATTCGATGAACGGGTAGTGCAATGTCGAACCGTTTCTTATATATGTAAATCCGGATAATTTCATCAGATTATAAAATCGTCTAACTATAAAAAGTTTTCAGATTGTTTCTATTATGCGTTGAATACACTATGGTACAACTAGAGTTCTGTCGTACTTGAATTTGAAATTCGGCATTAGGTGCTTATATTATTTTATTTAATATACTAAGTTGCTCAAACTTTTGTTTATTATAGCATAAAATTTCGAAGTTTTAATATATTAAGTATTGGGTTGGGTTTAGTTTAAAGAATAAAGTGGAAATAAAAAAGATGACAGATTTGTTAATTTGCATACCGCCTCACGCAAATTGCGATAATGTTAGGATTTAATTTTATCACTGAATGAAAAATTTCATATATTTTTAAAACATTTAAACGGCAAATTAAAGTAATTTTCTATTTGAAAAAAACGGTTCTAAATGTTAAAATCTATTAATAGAAACATACTATAAATCTATTAATAGAAACATATTATATAATTTTTATACTAATAATAATTTATAAATAAACCGAAAGGTAAAGATATAATTCATAAATCAATATGGCTAATACATTTAAAATTTACGAAGACCTTCAGGATTCGTTCAGCGAACAGCAGGCGAGAGCCCTCACTAAGATTATATCTCAGGTTATAATCGACGAGTCGAACATAGTAACTAAAGTTGAGTTTAACAGGCTTGAGCATATAGTCGGAGAACTTGCTGAAGCGCAAAAAAGAACCGAGGCGAAAGTCGGAGAACTTGCTGAAGCACAGAAGAAGACGGAAGAAACCGTAAGGAAGCTCGTTATAGATATGGCAGACGTTAAAAAACAGTTAGGCGGTCTTTCAATGGCTGTAGGTTATGGCATAGAAGACAAATATATGCCTTT